>DASVWD010000098.1 GCA_036389795.1 Longimicrobium sp. | reverse complement strand
CGAGAGTGCGAGAGTGCGAGAGTGCGAGAGTGCGAGAGTGCGAGAGTGCGAGAGTGCGAGAGTGCGAGAGTGCGAGAGTGCGAGAGTGCGAGAGTGCGAGAGTGCGTGAGTGCGTGAGTGCGTGAGTGCGCGGCGGCTGGTACGCGGGGCGCAGCACGCCGCGGCGGACTCGGGAGACGCGGAAAGGGGCCGCGGCGGCGGGCCGTGCGTGGTCCGAACCTTGCGCCCCCCGCGCGGCATGGCTGACTCTCCGCTTCCCAACGACAGACGCAGAGGGGCCCCGGACCGTCGCCGCGGCGGCGGCGCGCGGCCGAAGCTCGGCGCCGGACCCCTCCTCTTCGCCTTCCTCGCGCTCGTCGCCCTCATGCTGCTCTGGGGCGGCTCGCAGCGCTCGGGGCGCATGCTGTACAGCGAGCTCAAGGAGCGCATCGAGGCCGGGCAGGTCGAGCGCGTCAGCATCGGGCCCACCACCATCGTCGCCGTGCCCAGGGCGGCCATCCGCGACAGCTCGGGGGTGCGGCAGTGGAGCGCCACCCGCCCGCCCGCGCTCCCCGACGAGCAGCTGGTGGCGCTGCTGGAGCAGCAGAACGTCCGCTACGAGGGCGTCGAGGAGGGGCGCCTCTGGCAGCTCCTCATCTGGCTCTTCCCGCTGGCCATCCTGATCCTCTTCTGGACCCTGGTGATGCGGCGGATGAACCCCACGCAGGGCGTGCTCACCGTGGGGAAGAGCCGCGCGCGCATCGTGGGCGAGGAGGGCACCGGCGTCACCTTCGACGACGTGGCGGGGGTCGACGAGGCCCGGCAGGAGACGCAGGAGATCGTCGAGTTCCTCAAGAACCCCGAGAAGTTCGCCCGGCTGGGGGCCAAGATCCCCAAGGGCGTGCTCCTGGTGGGCCCGCCGGGGACGGGGAAGACGCTCCTGGCGCGCGCGGTGGCGGGCGAGGCGGGCGTCACCTTCTTCCAGCTCTCGGGCGCCGAGTTCGTGGAGATGTTCGTGGGCGTGGGCGCGGCGCGGGTGCGCGACCTGTTCGCCCAGGCCAAGGCGCAGGCGCCGTGCATCATCTTCATCGACGAGCTGGACGCGCTGGGCAAGGCCCGCACGCCGGGCGGGGTGCTGGGCGGCAACGACGAGCGCGAGCAGACGCTGAACCAGCTCCTGGTGGAGATGGACGGCTTCGACCCGCGCATCGCGGTGATCATCATGGCGGCCACCAACCGCCCCGAGATCCTGGACCCGGCGCTGCTCCGCCCCGGGCGCTTCGACCGGCAGATCCTGGTGGACCGGCCCGACGTGAAGGGGCGGCTCGCCATCCTCAAGATCCACTCGAAGGGGATCTCCCTGGCGCCCGAGGTGGAGCTGGAGCGGATCGCCCGGCGCACCCCCGGCTTCGTGGGCGCCGACCTGGCCAACCTGCTCAACGAGGCGGCGCTGCTGGCCGCGCGGCGCGACCAGCCGCACGTGACCATGCAGGAGGTCGACGACGCGGTGGACCGCATCGTGGCGGGGCTGGAGAAGAAGAACCGGCTGATCAACGAGAAGGAGCGCACCATCGTGGCCTACCACGAGGCGGGCCACGCGGTGGTGGCCGAGCGCGTCCCCACGGCCGACCCGGTGCACAAGATCTCCATCATCCCCCGCGGGGTGGCGGCGCTGGGGTACACGCAGCAGCTCCCCACCGAGGACCGCTACCTGCTCACCAAGCAGGAGCTGATGGACCGCATCGCGGTGCTCCTGGGCGGGCGGGTGGCCGAGGAGATCGTCTTCAACGAGATCTCCACGGGCGCCGGCAACGACCTGGAGCGGGTGACGGAGCTGGCGCGCAGCATGGTGATGGAGTACGGGATGAGCCGCGAGCTGGGCCCGGTGAACCTGTCGGGGCCCAGGCGGCTGCAGTTCCTGCAGGCCGACGGCGACCACACCGGCGGGCGCCAGTACTCGGAAGAGACGGCGCGCGAGATCGACAGCGAGGTGCGCGGCCTGATCGACGGCACCTACGAGCGGGTGCGCCGCATCCTCACCGACGACCGCGGGGTGCTGGAGGTGCTGGCCAAGCGGCTGCTGGAGAAGGAGGTGGTGGACGAGAGCGAGCTGCGCGAGATCATGCACCTGCCCCCGCGCAGGCACGAGCCCTCGGAGGACCGCGTGGTGGTGACGCCGCCGGTGAACGGCGCCATCGGCGACGAGGAGGCGAGGGCGGCGAGCTCGGCGGCGGATTGAGTGCGAAGTGGGAGGTGCGAAGTGCGCCGGCCCGGGACGACCCGACGTGACGACGAGGAGCCGCATGCAAGCGAACCAGGGGAAGGACCCGCGCTACCAGGAGAAGAGCCCGCACTCGGCCGCGGAGCAGGACCAGCCCGCCCCCGAGCGCCCGGTGCCGGCCGAGGAGCGCCGCCGCGAGGGCTCGCCCGAGAACAAGCCGTCGCAGGCGGAGGGCGAGCGGGACGGGGCCTGATCGCGCGATCCGGGACAACGTAAACCGGCGTCCGGCGCTCCCCTGGGGGCGCCGGGCGTTCTTGCGCGCCGCAGGCAGGCACTCGAATCCACCGCCCGTTGACGAGGGGCGACTTTCGTTTGGAGACGACATTGCGTGCGGGTCTCCGGCTGCCGTACATTGCGTGGTGCGGAATGGTTGGAGGCGCCGGCGAATGGCGCCGGTGTCCTGGACCCTCGCCACGGAGGTTCGTATGGTGATGCACCTGCGGAAGGCCCTCCTCGCGTCGGTGACGGCGCTCGCGCTGGGCTTCGGCGCGTCCCAGGCGCTCGCGGGCCCGCCACCCGCGACGGACTGAAAGGACTCGCTGTACTGCAGCGAGTTCAGCTGCAACTCCGACTGCCGCCGCCGTGGCTACTCGGGCGGCTTCTGCGGCGCCGTCTCCTGCAGCTGCTACTACTGAGCCGCATCGTCCAGGTGTGCCGATCGTCCTGGGTCCAGAGCTGCTGCACGTCGGGCTCATTGCGCCTTCCTCCGGAGGTGATCATGACACGTGTAGCCCGATCCATCCGCGCGGTGCTGTTCCCCTCGGCGGTGGCGGCGGTGCTGGCGTTCGGCGCCGCGCAGGCGCTCGCGGCGCCCACGCCGCAGCCCTCGGCCCGGGCGTGCCCCGGCGACTGCAGGAACGGCGGCTGCGACTGCGACGCCTACTGCGTGGAGATCGGCGGCACCGGGGGGTTCTGCAACGGCAGGTTCTGCCAGTGCTTCTTCCGCTGACCGTCTGATCCGGACCTGACCTGGTCCGCCGGGCCGGCCGCGAACGGACGCCGTTCGCGGCCGGCTCTTTCCCGGAGCTCGCGCGGTGGCGCGGGGAACAGGCCTACCTCCGCGCCCGCGCGTCTCAGCGCGGTCCCGCGGCCGGGAGGAAGCGCTCGACCAGCCCGGCGCCGCGTCCGGCGGCGCCGAGGTTGGCCTCGACGTAGGCGCGGGCGGCGTCTCCGCGGCGGCGGCGCTCTCCGGGGTGGACCAGGAGCGCGCGCAGCTCGCTCCCCGGCCACTCGCCCTCGGGGAGCGGGATCCCGCCGCCGGCCTCGACCAGCGCGGCGGCCTCGCGCGCGTTCTCGTGGCGCGGGCCGAAGAGCACGGGCGCGCCGAACGCCGCCGGCTCCAGCACCGAGTGCAGCCCCGCCGTCCCGTATCCCCCGCCCACGTAGGCGACGTCCGCGAGCGCGTACAGGTCGCCCAGCACGCCCACGCTGTCGACCACCACGACGTCGGGCGCAGGCGCGGGGCCGAGCGCCGACAGCCGCGCGTGGGAGAGGCCGAGCCGGTCCAGCAGCGCCTCGCCGTGCGCCAGGTGCGCGGGGGTGGGCTCGTGCGGGACCAGGACCAGCCGCAGCAGGAAGCCGTCGCCGCGCAGCCTGGCGAGGGCGGGGAGGAGGCGGCGCTCGTCTTCGGGCCAGGTGGAGCCGGCCACCAGGGTGACGCCGCCGAACCCGCCGAGCCGCGCCAGCACCGGCGACTCGGGGTCGACGGTGCGCGCGCGGCGCCACACCTGGTCGAAGCGCGCGTCGCCCATCACCGTGCGGCGCTCCGGGGCGACGCCCAGCGCGGCGAAGCGCTCCGCGTCGCCGGGCGAGATGGCGGCGACGGCGTCCAGGCGCCGGTAGGCGGGGGCCAGCAGCGCGCGCGCGGGGCCGCGGAGGCGCCCGGAGCCGGGCGGGAGCGTGGCGGAGAGCAGCAGCAGGCGCACGCCGCGCCGGGCGGCCTCGCGCGTGAGCACGGGCCACACGTCGTACTTGGAGAAGGCGATCACGTCCGGGCGCAGCGCGTCGAGGGCGCGCCGCACGTCGGCCGGGGCGTCGAGCGGGAGGTAGTCGGCGAAGTCGGCGGGGACGGTGCGGGCGAAGCGCTCGGCGGAGGGGGAGAAGAAGGTGTAGACCACCTGCGCGTCGGGCCGGCGGGCGCGGAAGCGCTCGACGACGGCCTTCGCCTGGTGGCCCTCGCCCACGCTGGGGGCGTGGAACCAGGCGAGCGGGCGAGACGGGTCGCGGTGCCCCTGCGCCCACGCCTCGATGCGCTCCAGCACGCCCCGCCGCCCGCGGATGCCGCGCGCGAGCTTGCCGTCGCCGCGCGCGAGCAGCGGGAGCACGGGGCGGGCGGCGCGCACCGCGGCGGCGTAGAGCGTTTCGGCGAGCGGCATGCGCGCCAAGGTACAGGGGCGGCTGAAGCCGCGGCAACAACCGTGGGAAGCCTCGCAAACCCCGCGAGGCTTCGACCGCACGAGACTCGCGTGAGGGATGCGCGCGCAGCCCGGCCCGGAGCGCAGCGGAGGGACACGCCCAGGACGGCAGTGCGAGGTGCGAAGTGCGAAGTGCGAATGCGGAGGGGCACGCCCGATCCGCATCCGTGTGGCTACCGGGACTTGAGGTCCAGCGCGTCGCTGATGGCGAGGAGGGCGATGATCGCGGCGATGCTGCCGGCGATCTCCAGGTACCGGCGCTCGCTGCTCTGCGATTCCTCGAGCAGCTCGGGCCAGCGGGTGCGCAGGTCGCCGCAGGCGACGCTGGTGTCGGCGACGGGCTGGACGGCCTGGTCGACGGCCAGGGTGTCGGCGCCGGCCCGGGCGCGGCGGTAGCGGCGGACGCAGTGGACGGCGGCGCGCTCGATCTCGCGGTCGGTGAACACGCCGCTCTGCCAGTCGGGGCCGCCCGCCACGATCGAGTCGGGGAGGACGCGGAAGGCGAGCGACGCGGCCCCCGGGGTGGTGGCGAGCGCGTGGTAGCAGCCGGGCTGGAGCGGCCGGGGCGCGACCACTTCGCGGAAGCCCGGCGGCGTCTGCCCGTAGGTGATGCGCAGCGGCG
Organism: Longimicrobium sp.; assembly: GCA_036389795.1. Classification (NCBI taxonomy): domain Bacteria; kingdom Pseudomonadati; phylum Gemmatimonadota; class Longimicrobiia; order Longimicrobiales; family Longimicrobiaceae; genus Longimicrobium; species Longimicrobium sp. The sequence goes on along the minus strand of DASVWD010000098.1, from coordinate 20,084 downwards.
CCTGCGAGCGGGGCGGGCTGGCGCGCTCGATCTGCCACACCACGCTGCGGAGCTGGTGCGGCCGGCAACGCGCCACCGCGAACTCGCCGACCGAGAGGAGCGGCGTCTCGCCGAAGGAGGCCTCGAACACCGGCCGGTCCGGAGGAGAGCCCTCGTCCACCCGCAGCTTCATCGTGGGAAGCGTGTTCCTGGTGCACCAGCCCCCCAGCAGCGCCGGCACCAGCAGCAGGACCGCGAACTTGCGCATGCCGCGCCTCTCCGGATGATCGGACCGGTTCACCCTCGTCTTCGCCCGCTAAAGAACGCGCGAGGCGCCCGGACCGGACCGCGCGCCGCCCCGTGCGCTTCGGGCGGCTCCGGCGCGGCCGCGGAAAGCCCCCGCCCTGGCGCCTGGCGCGCCTGTCCCTCCCCCGAACTTCAGGGGAGGGACTTCGGCGCTGCGCGCGACGGCGGGGGCGGGCTCGGCGCGGGCGGGCAGGCCACCAGGCGGGGGTGAGTAGATTCTTCGGTCGCGCCCAGGCTTCGTCGCGGAGGCCGGGTCGGAGCGGGCGCTCCCTCAGAATGACACCGGGTGGGGTGAGCGTACTTACGTACTTACGTACTCACGTACCCACGCACTCACGCACTCACGCACTTCGCACTTCGCACTTCGCACCAGGATCGGTTATCATTCCCGCGCCATGAAGGACAAGATCGTCATCCGCGGGGCGCGGCAGCACAACCTCAAGAACCTGGACCTCGACCTCCCGCGGAGGGCGGTGGTCGTCGTCACCGGGCCCTCGGGCTCGGGGAAGTCTTCGCTCGCCTTCGATACCGTCTACGCCGAGGGGCAGCGGCGCTACGTCGAATCGCTCTCGACCTACGCCAAGCAGTTCCTCGACCGCATGGAGAAGCCCGACGTCGACCGCGTCGAAGGCATCTCTCCCGCGGTGGCCATCGAGCAGCGCAACCCCACCAAGACCAGCCGCTCCACCGTCGGCACCGCCACCGAGGTCTACGACTACCTGCGCCTCCTCTGGGCGCGGGTGGGCCGCACCTTCTGCCCCGGCCACCCCGACAGCCCCTGCGGCCGCGAGATCCGCCCCGACACCGTGCAGTCGGCCACCGACGCCGTGCTCGCCCTGCCGGCGGGGACGCGCGCCATGGTCTGCTTCCCCCTCCCGCTCTCGGCCAAGGTCACCCACGCGCTCGTCGTCGAGAACCTGCGCGCGCTCGGCTTCCTGCGCGTGCTGGCCGACGGGCGCGAGCTGCACCTGGACGAGCTGCCGGACGAGGCGGGCCTCGACCTGACGAAGGCGGGCGAGCTCCTCGTCGTCGTGGACCGCGTGCGCGTGGACCCGGACGACGGCGCGCGGGTGGCCGACTCGCTGCAGACGGCGTTCGCGGAAGGGGAGGGGGAGGCGGTGGTGGTCCCCGTGGGCGGCCCGCGGCTGCGCTTCACCGAGCGCTTCCGCTGCCCCGACCACCCGCAGATCGAGTTCGCCACGCCCTCGCCGCAGCTCTTCTCCTTCAACAACCCGTACGGGAGCTGCCCGGAGTGCACCGGCTTCGGCGCGGTGCTGCGCTTCGACGAGTCGCTGATCGTCTGCAACCCGGGGCGCTCGCTGCGCGAGGGGGCGGTGGACCCCTGGCGGATGCCGCGCTACGAGGGGCGCCGCAAGAAGCTCTTCGACTTCGCCAAGCGCGAGGGCGTCTCGGCCGACAAGCCGTGGAGCGAGCTGCCGGAGGACTTCCGCCGCAAGGTGCTGCACGGCGCGCGCGGCTTCCAGGGGCTCTACTCGTTCTTCGAGGACCTGGAGGAGAAGCGCTACAAGCAGTACGTGCGCGTCTTCATCCGCCAGTACCAGACGGCGCAGACCTGCCCGGTGTGCGACGGCGCCAAGCTGCGCCCCGAGGCGCTGCGGGTGCGCGTCTCCGGCCGCACCGTCGCCGAGGTGTCGCAGCTGCCGCTCACGCGGTTGCGCGCGTGGCTCGCGGCGCTGCGCGCGGACGGCGTGGCGGGGGGCGAGGACTGCCCGGCCACGCCGCTCAGTCCGCAGGAGCGCGGGATCGCCGAGCAGGTGCTCAAGGAGCTGGACGCGCGCGTGGGGTTCCTGGACGACGTGGGACTGGGGTACCTGACGCTCGACCGGCAGACGCGCACCCTCTCGGGCGGCGAGGCGCAGCGCATCACGCTGGCCAACTCGCTGGGGAGCCGGCTGGTGGACACGCTCTACGTGCTGGACGAGCCCACCATCGGCCTGCACCCGGCCGACAACGACCGCCTGCTGCGCCTGCTGGTGCGGCTGCGCGAGCACGGCAACACGGTCCTCGTCGTGGAGCACGATCCCGAGGCGATGCGGCTGGCCGACTGGCTGGTGGAGCTGGGCCCGGGGAGCGGCGAGCGCGGCGGCAGCCTGGTGTTCCAGGGGACGCTGGACGAGCTGCTCCGGGCCGACACGCTCACCGGGCGCTACCTGTCGGGGCGCGAGGAGATCCCGGTCCCCGCGCGCCGGCGGCACGTCACCGGCCCGCGGCTCAGGCTGGAGGGGGCGCGCGAGCACAACCTGCGCGGCGAGCGGGTGGAGATCCCGCTGGGGGTGCTGACGGTGGTGACCGGCGTGTCGGGGTCGGGGAAGAGCACGCTGGTGCACGACGTCCTCTACCGCGCCCTGGAGCGCGAGCTGTCGGGCGGCGAGACCAGCGCCAAGCGCCACCTGGGCGACGTGGTGGGCGCCTACGACCGGCTGACCGGGACGGGGCTGCTGCACGAGGTGGTGCTGGTGGACCAGAGCCCGATCGGGCGCACGCCGCGCTCCAACCCGGTCACCTACATCAAGGCGTGGGACGAGGTGCGGCGCATCTTCTCCTCGCTCCCCGAGGCCCGGAAGCGCGGCTTCGGGCCGGGGCACTTCTCGTTCAACGTGGCGGGCGGGCGCTGCGAGGCGTGCAAGGGCGAGGGGCAGGTGCAGGTGGAGATGGTGTTCATGGCCGACGTGTTCGTGCCCTGCGAGGTGTGCGGCGGCGCGCGCTTCAAGCCCGAGGTGCTGGAGGTGCGCTACCGCAAGGCCAGCGTGCGCGACGTGCTGGACATGACCATCGACGAGGCGATCCGCTTCTTCCTGCAGGAGGACCGCCTGGGGCAGCAGCTCTGGCACCTGCAGCAGGTGGGGCTGGGCTACCTGCGCCTGGGCCAGCCGGCGCCCACGCTCTCGGGCGGCGAGGCGCAGCGCATCAAGATCGCGCGCGAGCTGGCGCTGGGGGCGCGCCGGGGCGGCAACAAGCTCTATATCCTCGACGAGCCCACCACGGGCCTGCACCTGGACGACATCCGCAAGCTGCTGCGCGTGCTGGGACACCTGGTGGAGGCGGGGCACACGGTGCTCTTGATCGAGCACAACCTGGACGTGATCAAGACGGCCGACTGGGTGGTGGACCTGGGCCCCGGCGCCGGCCCCGAGGGCGGCCGCGTGGTGGCGATGGGCACCCCCGAGCAGGTGGCGCAGGTGCCGGGAAGCCTGACGGGGGGCTACCTGGCGCGCATCCTCCAGCCGTCGGTCGTGGCGGGGGTCGCGGGCGGCTGAAGCCGCGGCAACAACAGCAGAAAGCCTCGCAAACTGCGCGAGGCTTCAACCGCATCCCGCACCCGGGCCGAAGCGTAGAGTCCACCCTCTCCCCCGAAGCTGGGAGAGGGTGGTCGCATGAGGGGCCCTACCACATCTGGATCGTCGACAGCGCGATCAGCGTCTGCGCGGCGTAGTACGTGGCCAGCACCAGCGCGGGGGCGTGGCGGAACGGCCGGGCGAAGCGGTCGACGGCGAGCGCGGAGTCGGAGACGACGAACAGCGTCGCGCCCGCGGGGGCCGCCCACCCGTACCCGCGCAGGAGCTCGCCCACGAAGTCCGGCGCCCCGTACTCCCACGCCTGCCAGGCCATCGTCAGCAGCACCGCCGCGTAGACGATCACCGGCACCCGGAGCCGCCCGAGCCCGGGCCACAGCACGCGCAGCAGCACGAACCCCCACAGCAGCAGCGCGCCCACGATCAGCGGCGTGCGCCGCGAGACCGCGATGCCGAACGCGCCGATGTAGCACAGGTGCGCGAGGAGAAAGCTCGCCAGCCCCGCCACGAAGCGGTCCCGCGGCAGCATCAGGAACACGTCGCCCGCCAGCGAGAACAGGAGCCCCGCCACGACGAAGAACTGGTACCAGGGGTAGACGCTGTTCCCCTCGAACAGCGCCAGCCCCAGCACCAGCAGGGTGGTGAGCGGCTTGAAGACGTACACCCCCGTCCGCCACCCCCGCGCCTCCGCGGTGATCGTGAGCAGCGCGGAGGCCAGGATGGCGGCGCACCAGTACAGCGGGCGCTCGGGATGGACGACGACGGCGTAGTCCACGGCGGGCTCGGCGGCGAGGCGGGGCGGGGAAGGCGCGGCCGCTGCACGATGACGGGCCGCAGGGCCGTGCGCAACGGCTTCGCCGAGGCCGCCGGACGGGTGTGCGCGGCCGATCCGCCTGGACGGCCCTGGTCACGGGTGATGTTGCGAGAGCTCGCGGAAGCGTCGGCGCATCAGTTTGTCCTGCCCGGTTCACCACCGGCGCGCCATTCGTTACGTTTCGCTGACCACCGGCCGTTTCCCACCCCCTCTGCGACGGAGGAAACAATGAAGGACACCACCGTCAAGCGTCCGCGCACGCCGCTCTCGCCGGACTCGCTGATCGTCCAGACCTTCGAGGTGACCCCGAAGATCGCGGTTCCGGAGAGCGAGTACGCCTCCATCAACCTCACCTGCGCCGTCAACACGCAGTGGGTGTGCGGCACCGGCAAGCTGGCCTGCCCCGCCTGCTGACGAGCCCGCTTCCCGCACGATGAAGGCGCAGGACGTGCGACGGCCCCGCCGGTCTCCCCGGCGGGGCCGTCGCGCGCGCGTCGTGCGGCGCCCGGATGGTTACGGGTAGTCGTCGTACCGGTCCTCGATCCTGTACCAGAAGGTGTAGACCCAGCGCCGGCCGTTCGCTTCCAGCGGCAGCCGCAGCGCCACGCGCCGGTCCGTCGGGTCGTACTCGTGCGGGAGGATCTGCACCGCCTGGTGCACCTCGCCCTCCGGGGTCTGCATCCGTACCATGGGGATGGCGCCGTCGCGGTGCTCGGCGCCCGCGGCCACCACCACGGGGGGCGGGTTGTGCTCGCGGCGGCGGAAGTCCCTCCCCGCGCGCATCACCCGGTGCTCGGTGCCCAGCGCGTCCACGAACTGCGCGTCGTTCCACACGATGGTGAGCGGCGCGCCCGTCTTGTTCAGCAGCCGGAAGCGGATGCCGGCGGTCCTGGCCCGGGTGCGGAAGCGGATCAACTCGTCCTCGAACACGAAGACGCCCGAGTCCGGCTCGCCGATCGCGGTGGCCGCGCCGCCGGCCGCTCCCGCCTGCGGCGCGCGCTCCACCGCCACCAGGCGGGTGCGGAAGTACATCCCCTCGCGCCGCGGCTGCCACCAGCACCCCGCGAGCGCCAGCGCCAGCACGGCCGGGGCAATCACGTATTTCCTGAGCATTGTGGACCTCACGGCAACGAAGCGCCTCGGACGGGGAATCCCCCTCCATGATACGATGCTGCTCCCGCGCCGCCACCGGCAAGCGCCGCGCCGCACCGGAAACGCAAGAACGGGAGGCGCCCGGTCCGCGCCTCCCGTCCCTGATCCGGATCGATGCCGCCGCGGCGAAGCCGTCACATCGGCAGCAGCTCCGCGAAGTCGAATTCGTCCGCTTCCGCGCACGACCGGCGGTACCGCTCGCTGCGCACGGGAATCCCCTGCTCGTAGATCGTGATCGTCACCTTCTGCGTGATCGTGCTCCGGCAGCCGGATCCGCGGCGGTACGAGGCCAGCCCGCGCTCGAGCCGCGCGACCTGGGCCGGGTCCAGCACGCCCGACCGGGTACCCCGCCGCGCCAGGTCCTCGACGGACGACGAGTAGCGCAGCCTGCCTTCGGGCTGGGGCGTGAGGGAGATCGATGCCCGCATGCTGTGGAAGCAGCTGGTCGATTCGTACGCCACGTGCATCCGCTGCCCCGGCTCGAGCACGGTGGGGCCCGTCCGCCCCGGCTCCAGCACGGCGGGGCCGCCCGTTTCGACCGGGCGGGCGCCGCGCGCCGCCAGCGCGTTCAGCGCCAGCGCCGCCGCGAGCACGGCCAGCGGCTCCAGGTGAACCGGCCGCACCCGCGCCAGCGCGCCGCGCAGCCGCCGTGCGAAGAACCCCATGCTCCACCTCCCGCGAGCGGATCGACGTCCCGGTCCGTTGGACCCCCGCGCGGCGGGCCGGGTTGCCCGGTGCGGGGGATGAACGCCCGGGGACCGCCTCTTCGGTCACGCCCCCAGCCACGGCCGACCGGGCCTCAGCAGGCCTGTCCGGCGACGAACCAGCAGCGGGTGACGGGCGAATTCTTGAAGAAGCCGAGCAGCATCGTCCCCACCTTGCGCTCGCCGGACTGCGCCGGGTGGGTTCCGTCGCCCTCGAAGTCGCTCGTGACCCAGCGCAGCCCGTCGGAGCGCGCCGTGGCGCCGTTCGCCCAGGGGTACGGGCCCCAGGCGATCCACGCCGCCCGGCCGCCGGTGTAGCTCAGGTCGCCCGCGCGCGGATCGACCCCGCCGCCGCGCATCTGCCGGATCTGCGCCTCCACCAGCCATTTGGCCGCGAAGCCCGACTCGTACGCGTACGGCTCCGGGTTCAGGTTCGTGGTGGCGTACCCCGCGTAGATGCGGCTGCTGACGAAGACCTGCTGCAGGTTCGGGTAGCGCGCCTTGAGCGCGCGGGCGATCTCGCCCATGTCGGTCTCCAGCGCGTACGCGTCGGCGCCCGCATCGGGGAGCGAGACGGAGGGCCGCGCGTGCGCCACCTTCATCCACACCACCTGCACCTGCCGCTCGCCGAGGCCCTGGCGCGCCAGCACGCTGTCGCGGATGCGGTCGTAGTTGGGGTCCGCGGGCGAGTCCCACGCCTCGGCCACCTGCCCGCCCCGCGCTCCATTGGCGATGGCCAGCGTGGCGTGGTTCACCGCCGGGTCGGCCGCCGCCTGCCCGCCGAACGTCCACGCGTCGCACGGCGGGTTGCCGCCTGCCGAGCAGAACTCCTGCGTGGTGTTCGACATCCCGATGGAGAGCAGCACGTACTTCCCCGCGGCGCTCGGGGCGCCGCTCAAGTCCAGCGGCCGGATGCGCCGCGCGGCCGCCAGCCCGGCGTCGCGGTGGTCGGCGGGCGGCGCGCTGCTCCCGCCCGGGTAGAGCCCGCCCTGGAACCCCAGGTACGTCCCCGTCCCCAGGTCGTTGATCGGCACCATCGTCCCCGCCGGCTCGACCCCGGCGGGCGGCGGATCCGTCTCCGCCGCGTCGCTCACCGAGCCGCAGCCCGGGAGTGAGAGCGCGAGCAGGAGGGGGAGGACGGAAGCGGCTCGTCGTGCGAACATGCTACGGCTCCAGCAGGGGGATGGGAACTGATAACAGCTTCCGGGCCGGATGTCACGGACGCAGCGAGCCCGCCCCGGAGAGCGCTCCGAGCGGGCTCGATTCTCCCTCCGTCCCCACCTGATCAGGTCTCACACGGAGTCAACGGAGTCAACAGAGAAAAACCCCCTTCGACTCCGTTAACTCCGTTGACTCCGTGTGATGCTTTTCAGTTTGCTTGCAGAGCCGGCTACTGTACCGGCCCCAGCACCTCCGCCGCGCGGCCGAACTGGGCCACGGCCTGCCGCACCTGCTCGTCGAGGACGGCGTCGACGCGGTAGTAGCCCGCCTCGCCCCACCAGCTCGCGCTGCAGGCGGGCGTCCACCTCGGCGCCCGCGGGCACCTGCCGCCCCTGGCGTCCGGCGAAGGCGCGGAAGTCGGCCAGCGCGCCCGCCGGCAGGCTGGGGCTCGCCGCCAGCGCCTCGGGCGTCGTGAAGGCCGCCGCGTTCGCCGTCAGGTACGCCGCCACCCAGCGGGTGACCACGTCGTCCTCGTACAGGCGCGCCAGCCACACCGGCGCCGGCTCCGTCTCCTGCAGCACCACGTCGGGGTAGATCCCGCCGCCGCCGTACACGGTGCGCCCGCGGTCGGTGCGGCACGAGGGGCGCCCCACCGTGTCGCGCGCGGCGTGGGCCAGGCGGTAGTACTCGGTCGAGCGCACCTCGCGGTACTGGCGCTGCACCACCCGGCCGCAGGACGTCTTCACGTGCCCCACCACCAGCACGATCACCGAGCCGTCCGTCATCGGGAAGCCCTGCATCAGCAGCGACTTGCCGAAGGTGGGCCGTCCCACCACCAGCGCGCGGTCGTGGTCCTGCAGCGCCCCGGCCACCAGCTCCGAGGCGCTCGCCGTCCCCTCGTTCACCATCACCACCACGGGGTAGCGGCGCTCGCCGGGGGAGAAGAGCGAGCGGCGCACCCGCACCGTCTCGCTGAGCTCCGGCTTGCGCCCCTCGGAGCTGTAGACCACCGCCCCGCCGGGGAGGAAGACGCCGGCCACCTGCGCGGCCTGGTCCACCCGGCCGCCGCCGTTGTCGCGCAGGTCCAGCACCAGGCGCTGCATCCCGCCGCGCTCCAGCGCCTTGAGCGCGTCGTGCAGGTCGTCGGCCGTCCTGTCGTTGGCGAAGGTGGTCACGCGGATGTAGCCCGTCCGGGCGTCCAGCAGGAACGCGGCGGGGACGGCGGTGCCCTCCTCCACCCGCTCGCGGCGCACCGGGCGGTCGAGCTCCACCCGGCTGCCGTCGCCGCGCTCGCGCTCGAAGCGCAGGCCGACCGTGGAGCCGCGCGGGCCGGCGAGGGCCACCTCCAGCTCCAGGGGGCTCTCGGCCCGCACCGGCTGGCCGTCCGCCGCCACCAGCACGTCGCCGGGGAGGATGTCCTGCCGCGCCGCGGCCGAGCCCGGCGCCACGCTGGCCACCACCGGCGAGCCGCCCACGTAGCGGAAGTCGATCGGCACCGGGAAGAGGCGTCCGGCCTCGTACTCGCGCAGCTTCTCGGGCGCGAGCCGCGCGGCGCGGATCACGTAGCTGTGCGGGTCGGCCGCGCGGATCATCCCCTCCACCGCCGCCATGAACAGCTCGTGCGTGTCCATCGAGTCGGGGTGGTTCACGCGGATCTGGTTGAGGACCTGGCTGAACATCTGCAGGTCCTCGTACGCCGTGCGCGGGCGCAGCGGCCCCTGCTGCGCGGCTGCCGGCGCGGCCGCGAGCAGGAGCGCCAGGGCGCCGGCGAGGCTCTTCCGGAGGCTCATCGCCATGCTCGCCCCGCGGGTCACCGGGCGGCGGCCAGCGCGCTGACGCGGGCCTCGGCGGCCGGGCGCTGCGGGTGGTCGCGGGTGGCGTGGGCCAGGAAGGCGCGGTAGTGCTCCAGCGCCTCGGGGAGCCCGCTGGCGTCGTGCAGGCGCGCCAGCGCCAGGTACGGCTCGGCGAAGTACGGCTCCACCGCCACCGCCCGCTTGAGCGCGGCGTCCGCCTCCTGGGCCTTCCCGGCCATGGCCAGGATCAGCCCGTGCTCGTACTGCACCACGCCGTCGTCCTTCGCCACCTCGGCCGCCAGCGCCATCTCGCTCACCGCGGCCGCCGTGTCGCCCGCGGCCAGCGCCAGCCAGGCGAGCCGCTGGTGCGCCGGGTAGTACGAGAGGTCCTCGGTGAGGGCGCGCCCGTATGCCTCGCGGGCGGCGGCCGTGTTCCCCGCCTTCTCGTGCACGGCGCCGATGCTCTGCTCCAGCAGCGCCTTCGACTCGTAGACGAACACCACGTCGCGCTGGTCCTCGGCGCGCATCTCCTGGATGGCGGCCGCGAAGTGCTCCAGCGACCTGTCGTTGTTCCCCGACAGGAAGTGCAGGCGGCCGAGGTCGGTGCGCCAGCGCGCCTTCTCGTCGCGGCGGGCGCGGCGCAGCTCGCGCTCGTACTGCTCGATGGCCGCCGGGTAGCGCCCCTCGCTGTAGGCGTACCAGGCGCGCATGTAGGGGTCGGCGCGGCTGTCCATCAACCAGGTCTGCACCACGTGGTGGGCCAGCGCCATGTTCCCGCTCCCGCCCCCGCGCGACATCTCCTGGTTGACCGAGTGGATCAGCCACTGGGTGATGAGGATGCGGTCGAACTTCCCCACCAGGAACGGGTCGATGGTGAGCGCCCGCAGGTGCAGCGAGTCGATGGCCATCACCTCGGGGTTGCGGACGGTGCCGCGCACGCGGTCCATGTAGCGCACCAGCCGGCTGGGGTCCGCCAGGTGCAGGGCCACGCGGCGCGCGTACAGCGCGTCGGCCCAGCGCGGGTTGAGGCGGTACGCCCAGTAGAACGCGGCGGCGGCCCGGGCGGGGTCGCGCTCCAGGTTCTGGCTCCCCCAGATGTAGTAGGTGGCGGCGCTGTTGGTGTCGGCGCTGGCGAAGAGCGCCGGGCGTGGCGGCACGTCGTGCACGCGGACGCGCTGCGCCGCGAGCGGGTGCGCCGCCGCCGTGAGGGCGAGGCCGAGGATCAGGGCACGCATGGGGATGCTCTCGTGAGGGGCCGGCGCGCGTCCAGGGCGGCCGGGCGTGGCTGAAGGAGCTGGATGATGGCGGTGCGGAAACGAAAACGGAGGCACGCGCGGGGGACTATCGGCGGCCGCGCGGAAACATACGGCGCGGCACCCGGGACACAATTTGGGGCCAATCCTGGATTTCCGCAAGACAGCGGAAGGGGACTTCCCACGCGATCTCGCGCACGCCTGCCCCGGTGGGTCCGTTCGACTCCGTCTGCACGATCATTGTCCCCAAGCAAACGGCGTTCCCCGCGTGCCGCTCGCGGGGAACATCTCCCGATCCGATTGTCAGAGAAGGGCTTATGTCATGAGGAGATTGCTCTTGACCGTGGATCGACGTGCGATTAATGGGACATTTATGGCGCAGCCTCCCGAGGCACGCAGGTCTCACCGCGTGCTTCCCTTCTTCGACCCACGACTCCGGCGCAGCCGATGTCCGGGAAAACGGCAGGTCTCACGCAGAGAAGCAGAGTCAGCAGAGGAACCCCTCCGCCGACTCCGCCGACTCCGCGTGCGGAAAGTCTTTGCCGAACCCGGTGGCTCACAGGTAGCTCAGCCACCACTCCTTGCGCCGCTGCCGCACTCCCGCGAACCAGCGGCAGAGGGGGTAGAGCAGGAGCACGCCCAGGAGCCAGAGCAGGTAGACGACGCCCAGGCTGAAGCCCACGCCCTGGGGCGGGTTCGCGGCGTTGGTGAAGGGGTCGCGGAAGTGGTGCGCGATCGTCTGACCGGCGACGAGCCCGGCGGCGATCCCGAGCCCGTGCGCGGCGATCCACTGCAGGACGTAGAAGAAGAGCGGCACCCGCCCGAAGGTCACCAGCGCGCGCCCCAGCCAGCCGCGCTCCGGGCGCTCGAACCAGGCGAGCGCCATGAGCGCCGGGCCCAGCGTCATCAGCAGGAAGAGGAGCGAGGGCGGGTACTTGACGGTGTTCAGGAACGAGAGGACGGTGAAGGCCGCGTTCTTCTGCACGCTCCACCCGTTCGGGTCGCCGTAGACGTCGAGCAGGCGCAGGGCCACGAACGCCGCGGTGAGCCCCGCCCCCAGCCGCAGCAGGAAGCGCCGGCGCCGCTCCCGCTCCCAGGTGTAGACCGCGCCCAGCGCGTAGCCCGCCGCCATCACCCCGATCCACGGCAGCACCGGGTATAGCACCAGCACCGGCCGGCCGAAGGCCACGATGAACCCCTGCTGGTGCAGCACCATCCAGAGCGCCTGGAGCGCCCCCGGGGCGGGAGAGCCCGGCCCGGCCCAGGGCGTGACGCGCACGGGGTCCAGCAGGTTGTGCAGCGCGACGATCGCCACCCCGATCGCCGCCACCCAGCGCACCGGCAGGTGGACGAGCGCGGCGAGCACGACCATCCCCAGGCCCAGGGCGAAGATCACCTGCATGAAGCCGGGGAACGCCGCGTAGTCCAGGTTGAGCACCACCACGAAGCGGACCAGGGTGAACTCCAGCAGCATCAGCCAGAGCCCGCGCGTCACCAGGAAGCGCGACAGCTCGGCCTTGCCCGTCCCGCGCGCGCCGCGCAGGAACACCCCGGTGCCGGCCAGCAGCACGAACACCGGCGCGCAGAAGTGCGTGATCCAGCGCGTGAGGAAGAGCGCGACCGTGGTGCGCTCGAGGTTGCTGGGGTCGAAGAGGAAGGCGACGCGGCTGTTGAAGTCGCGCGTGTGGTCCAGCAGCATGATCACCATCACCAGCCCGCGGAGCAGGTCCACGGAGTCGATGCGCGCCCGGGCGGCGGGCGCCTGCGCGCCGGCCACGTGGACGGAGGGGATCTCGCTGGTGACGGTCGACATCGGCGGTCGTGGGCGGGGCGTGGGCTCACCGGAAGGTCGAGGCAATGCTACGTCGCCGGCCCCGGCCCGTCCAGCACTTCGCACCGGGAACACTGGGCGGCGGCGGGGCCACGGATGTTTTCCCGCCGTATGGAAGTTGTAAGGGAGTCGCGAGGACGGCTTCAACCGCAGGGGACAGGGAACAGGGTACAGGGGACAGCCGGCGAACAACCCTCGGGCGCCGGGGAGAGGGCCTCCGCGCTTGTCATCCGCCGCGGTCCCGCGCACATTCGTTCGTCCCCGCCGAGCCCGACCTTCCGCCGATCCGCCCCGTGACGAATCCCGCGCCCTCCACCTCCGCCCCGGCGGCCGACGCGCCCGCGCCTCCCTCCCGCCCCTCGCTGGTGCGCGGGCTCACGCTGTTGGGGACGGTGGCGCTCGTGGTCGGCAACATGGTGGGGACCTCGGTCTACACGCTCCCCGCGTCGCTCGCCCAGACCACGGGGCCGCTCGGCGTGGCGGCGTGGGCGCTCACCGCCGCGGGGTACCTGTTCGTGGCGCTCGTCTACGCCAGCCTGGGCACGCGCTACCCGCTCACCGGCGGGCCGTACGTGTACGCGCGCGAGGCGTTCGGCGAGTTCGCCGGCTTCCAGGCGGTGTGGGCGTACTGGTTCAGCGCCGTAATCGGCAACGCGGGGATCGCCACCGGCGTGGTGGGCTACGCGGTAGGCTTCTCGCCGCGGCTGGCGGAGAGCACGCTGCTGCAGTTCCTGCTGGCGCAGGCGCTGCTCTGGGGCCTCTGCCTGGTGAACGTGCTGGGCGTGCGGCAGGGCGCGCGCGTGCAGATCGCCGTGATGTTCACCGCCTCGGTGCCGATGCTGCTCGTCTCGCTGGCGATGCTGCCCAGCGTGCGCCTGGCGCACTTCACCCCTTTCGCCCCGCACGGCTGGGGCTCGCTGGCGGCGGGGGCGGCGCTGGTGGTGTGGGCGTACTCGGGCGTCGAGTCGGCCACGGTGCCGGCCGAGGAGGTGCAGCGCCCCGAGCGCACCATCCGCCGCGGGACGATGCTGGGCTACGCGCTGGCCACCCTCATCTTCCTGGTGGCCGCCGTCGCGGTGACCGGCGCGATGCCCACGGCCGACGTCGCGTCGTCCGCCCGCCCGGTGGCGATGGCGGCCGAGCGCACGCTGGGACCGTGGGCGGGCGCCGTGATCGGCGTGGTGGCGATCGTGGCGGGGATCGGCACGCTGAACGGGTGGATCCTGATGGCCGGCCGCATCCCGCTCACCGCCGCGCGCGACGGGATCTTCTTCCGCGGGCTGGGCCGCGTGCACCCGCGCTTCGGCACCCCGCACGTGGGGCTGATCGTCGGGACGGCCGTCGCCAGCGCCATGCTGCTGCTCTACTTCCAGAAAACGCTGCTGGGCGTCTTCAACTTCATCGTGCTGCTGGCGGTGCTCACGACGCTGATCCCGCACCTCTACGCCGCCGCCGCCGAGCTGATGCTGGCCCGCCGCGACCCGGCGCGCTACACCCCGCGCGAGCGGCGCCGCGCGCACCTGGTGGCTCCCGTCGCCTTCGTGTTCGTGATGTACACGGTCTACGGGGTGGGGCCGCAGGTGGCGCTGTGGGGCTTCCTGGTGCTGCTGGCGGGGATGCCACTCTACATCTGGTTCGCCACGCGGGGGGCGGCGTCCGGCGAGGGGGCCACAGGGTTGGGGAAGGGCGGCTGAAGCCGCGGCAACAACGCAGAAAGCCTCGCAAACCCCGCGAGGCTTCAACGGCAACTCCCCGCGAGCCGATTCGGTCCGGGCGGAGAGTTCGGAGCCGCTCCAGGGCGTGAATCGTGCGGCGTCGCCCGTCGCTCACCCGATCCAGCCTCACCTGTAGAATGAGGAGGAAGTATGCGCACGACCGCCATCCTGCGCCGGGGATTGTTCGCCGCCGGGCTCGCGGCGACGCTGGGGTTCGGGGCCGTCCAGGCGCTCGCCTCGCCCGCCCGCGCGGACGCCGGCTTCCGCGGCTGCACGCAGGACTCCTGCGAGAAGAAGTGCCAGACGCAGTACGGGGTTTCCGGCTTCTGCGAGGGCCGCGGCTGCCGCTGTTTCATCTGACTCGAGGACGGGACGAGAACCGGGCCGGCGCGGGGATTCCGCGCCGGCCCGGCTCCTACTTTCGCACTCTCGCACTTTCGCACTTCTGTTCCTCACGGCCTCTCGATCGGCAGCCGCACCGAGTTCCCCCACTCGGTCCACGAGCCGTCGTAGTTGCGCACCCTGGGCCAGCCGAGCAGGTAGGTGAGCGCGAACCAGGTGTGCGACGAGCGCTCGCCGATGCGGCAGTAGGCGATGGTCTCCTCGTCGGGCCTGAGCCCGAGCTGGTCCTCGTACAGCTCGCGCAGCTCGTCGGCGCTCCGGAACTCGCCGGTGTCGGGGTTCACGGCGCGCGCCCAGGGCATGCTCTTCGCCCCCGGGATGTGGCCGCCGCGCACCGCGCCCTCCTGCGGGTACTCGGGCATGTGCAGCTTCTCGCCGCGGAACTCCTCGGGCGAGCGCACGTCCACCAGCTGCCCGCGGCGCTGCACGTGCTCCAGCACCTCCTCGCGGAAGGCGCGGATCTTCGCGTCGTCGCGCTCCGGCACCGGGTAGTCGGCGGGCGGATGGCTGGGGACGTCGGTGGTCAGCGGGCGCCCCTCGTCCTCCCACTTCTTCCGCCCGCCGTCCATCACCTTCACCCGGTCGTGCCCGAACAGGCGGAACACCCAGAGCGCGTAGGTGGCCCACCAGTTGTTCTTGTCGCCGTAGAAGACCACGGTGGTGTCCGGCCCGATCCCCTTCTCGCGCATGAGCCGCGCGAAGTGCTCGGCGTCCAGGTAGTCGCGCTGGAGCGGGTGCTGCAGGTCGGTGTGCCAGTCGATCTTCACCGCGCCGGGGACGTGCCCCACGTCGTACAGCAGCACGTCCTCGTCGCTCTCGGCGATGCGCACGCCCGGGTCGTCCAGGTGCCGCGCGACCCACTCGGTGGAGACCAGCGCGTCGGGGTGCGCGTACCCGCGCTCCTCGATCGGCTTCTGCCCGGTGACGGTGGCCATGGTGCCCTCCCCTCTGGTCTGTACGGCCCCACGCCCGGCGCGGAAGCCGCCTGAGAGACGAAAAAAGCCCGGGACGCGGAGGCGTTCCGGGTGGTGCGCGGGGCCCGAAGCTCCCCGTCCGTCCCGCGCGTCAGCCGCGCGCGGCGCGCATCCCCGCGCCCCCCGCCCGGGAGCGGAGGCAGGTACACGAAGCGCGGGCGCGGCGTACGCGGCTCATGGCGACATGCTATCCGGACCGCCCCGTCCCTGTCAAGAATGATTATTGATTTCCGTCGAACTCGCTCCTGCTACGGTTCGCCGCCGATCCTAATCCCGTCCGAGCTGCCCAGCGCTCCGCGCGAAGATGCCCGAAGCCTCGCCCGCCGCGGTCCCGCGTCACGCGAGATCGGCGGCCGGCGAGGCTTCCCGTGGTTCCAGGTCGCGGGTCGACCCGCATTCCCGCATGCGCATTTCCGTCCATCCGACAACCGCCCAGCCGCTACGGCGCGATCGGGTCCCGGTGGTGCGGGGACCACCCCATCTCCGGCTCGGCGGCCGGCTCCTCCTCGGGGGCGCGCGGGGCCTCGGCGGTGTGGTGGACCAGCACGGGCACGCGCGTGTCGTGCACCACGCTCTCCACCACGCTGGGGGTGAAGAGGTGCGCCGCGCCGCCCAGCCCGTGCGTCTCCATGGCGACCAGGTCCACGCCGCCCTCCGCGCGCTCCACGTACTCCACGATCCCCGTGGCCGCGTCGCCCGAGGCCACCACGTCGGCGTCGACCTCCAGCCCGCGCTGGCGCAGCTTGTCGGCCACGCCGTCCAGGTAGCGCAGCGCCTCCTCGCGCCGGCTCTCGAGCTGGAACTCGTTCACGTGGCCCTCGCTGCCCAGCAGCGTGTACCCCATTTCCACCGGCGGCGCCACCACTTCCAGCAGCGTGTAGCGCGCGCCGAACACGCGGCCCAGCTCCACCGCGTGGTCCAGCACCCGCTCGTTGTACGCCTTGCCCCCCAGCGGCAGCAGCACGCGCCCGAAGCCCGCCTCGCGCTCGATCTCGGCCGGGCGGTCGGGTGCGTGCACCATCAGGAGCGGCACGCTCAGGTGGCGGGTGAGGTAGGCGGCCACCCCGTGGTGCCAGAGCCGGCTCACGCCGGTGCGGGCGTGCGTGCTGAGCGCCACCAGGTCCACGTCGGCTTCCATCGCCTGCTCGGCCAGGGTGCGCGCGATGGGGCCGTCCAGCACCTGCGCGTCCACGGGGACGCCGGCCAGGCGCGAGATGCGCTCCATCACCTCCCGCAGGTACCCCTGCTCGCGCTGCACCACCACGTCGCGCAAGCTGGCGCCCCATTGCGGCAGCGCCCCCAGCGCGCTCCACGAGCCCTCGGGGACGTGCACGTGCACCAGGTGCAGCTTCGCCCCCGTCCTCCGCGCGATGGCCAGGGCGGGGGGGAGCGCGTGCTCGCCGAAGTAGGTTCCGTCCAGGGGGACCAGGATCGAGCGGTACATGCGCACCTCCTTGCGGACGGTGGAACCTGCGGGCCGGGAGCCGGAAGACGAATGCGAGCCCCCCGCGTCTGGAGCTCAGACGTGCGGAAGGCTCGCGTGGTGCGTCGGACGGATCGTCATGGCCGCCTGGCCGTGGCCCGGGCGGCGACGCAGGGCGTCCGGGCCGGCCTGGCGCGGACGCCGCGTCGTCACGGGGCGCGCGGCGGAAAACGCGCGTATCCCCGTGCCCCGCAATGTAAAGCGCCCGCCGCGCAGGTCAACCGGCCGGGAACCCGGCTTTCCGCGCCGGAGGCCGGTCCCGCGCGGAACCAGCCTGCGCAGGCAGGCTTCTCGCCGTTGTAGCCGCGGGGCCGCGGGTTCGCCCGCCCGGCGCGGGGGCCGCGTGGAACCGCCGGTCCGACCTTCTCGACGGTCTTTCAGGATGACGGCGCCGGGGGATTCGGAGTCGAGCCCGGGCTTCCTCCGGCCTCGGCGTCGGCCTGGCGGACGGCGCGCTCGGCGGCCGCGAAGCCGATGCGCGAGTGGGTGCCGTCGCAGAAGGGCTTCCTCGTCGATCCGCCGCAGCGGCAGAGCGATACCGGCTTCCCCGGCGTCACCGGGTACTCGGTGCCGTCCGCGTCGATGATGCGCACCGGCCCCTCCACGCGGTACGGCCCGTTCTCGCGCACCGTGATCGTCACCTGCGGCTGCGTTTCCGGCTGCGGCTGCCCGTCCGACATCTCCACCTCCGAGTGCGAAAGTGCGAAAGTGCGAGAGTGCGAAAGTACGCGCCTCGCGTCCCCCAAGCACTTGGCACTAAGCACTTAGGACTAAGGACTTCAAGCGCCCTTCCCCACTCACGCACTTCAGATGCCGAGCGCCCCCGCCATCCACACCACCCCGAGCGCCGCGCTGCCGAGCGCCGTCGCCGCGCGCAGCGTGCCGCCCAGCGCGCGGACGCGGCTGCCGGCGTGGTGGAAGACCAGGCCGGCGACCACCGCGTAGAGGCCCATCGCCAGCGTGGTGCCCACGCCGAAGAGGAGCAGGTACGCGCCCGCGCCCCACGGCGAGTGCGCCGTCGCCACGGGGAGGATCGCCACCAGCGGCGCCGTCCCCGCCAGCCCGTGCGCCACGCCCACCCACAGGCTGCCGTGCCGGTGCTGGTGCCCGTGCGCGTGGCCGGGGCCGTCCGCCAGGCGGTGCGCGCGCTCGTGCAGCACGCTCCACAGCAGCCACAGGCCCAGGCCCAGCAGCATCGTCCCCACCCCGAACTCCAGCCCGCGCGCCAGGCCGTCCGGCAGCCGCACGCCCAGCGCGATCAGCGCCGAGCCCGCCACGAAGATGGCCGCCGAGTGCCCCATCCCCCAGCGCAGCCCGAACCCCACCGCCTCCAGCGGCCGGGGCCGGCGCGACACGAAGGTGGTGACGGCGGCCATGTGGTCGGCCTCGAGCGCGTGCGCGAAGCCGGCGACCAGCGCGGTCAGGAGCGGGAGGGTCTGCATGGGTCGCGGGAGAGAGGCCGGACGAAAGCGCGCGCGGGCGGAACGCCAGGTCCCGTCCGCGCGTGCAGGAGTCTACCCTCGCCGCCGGGGAGCGTCAATCACCGCCCGCCGCGGGTCACCGGACGGTGAACGTCATCGTGAAGCGGAAGCGCGTGTCGTAGGCGGTGTCGTCGAGCCGGGCGGGGAGGAAGCGCAGGCTGCGGGCGATCGTCTCCACGTAGGGGTCGATGGCGGCGTCGCCCGTGGGCTGCTCCACCTCGGCGTAGCTCACGGCGCCCTCGCGGCTCACCACCAGGCGCACCACCGCGCGCTTCGACACGGGCGCGCTCAGCCTGCCGGCGTCGGGGTGGCGCCGCAGCACGCGCTGCATCAGGTCGCTCAGGGTGTCGCGGTTGGCGAGCACGGGCGGGCAGTGGCGCCGCCCGGGAGCGAGCGCCGGGTAGTCGCCGTCGATGCGCACCAGCGCCTGGTACGCCTTCCCCGCCGGGAGCGTGGCGAGGTACTCGGCGACGGAGCGCGTGGCGGCGTCCACCACCGGCTGCGGGTAGTTGGCGTCGATGAAGATCACCTTCCCCTGGCGCTCGGCGTTCACGTCCACCAGCAGCAGCCCCGCCGGCGCGGCGATCCCGTTCGCCCGCCCGATGCTGTCCAGCCGCGCCCGCAGCTCGCGCCGCTCCTGGACCTGCTTCGGCGTGGGCACCACGGCGGTGTCGGGCACCACGCTGCACGGCTGCTCCGGCCGCTCCCGTGCGAGCTGGGCGCGGGCGGCGGAAGGGATCACGGCCGGGACGAGCGCGGCGGCGAAGGCCACGGGGAAAGCACTGCGGAAGCGCATGGTCGGAAGATGCAAAAGAGTTGCACGAGAGGCGGGGAAAGCACTGGAGGATTTCAATTTATGAAAATTTGGCCCGAACGGTAGCCCCTTCGGTCAGCGCTCCTTGCGGCGGACGTGGATGACCTTCTCGATCTCGGCGTGGACGGCGCCCCCGGCGTCCGCGAGCTCGATACGGTAGGTGCGGTCGACGGCCCGCTCGGTCTCCAGCGCCGCGCGGATGGCGTCGAGCTCGGCCTGGTCGAGCACGAAGCGGGCGTGCAGGGTGGTGCGCCCCGGGCGGCGGAAGCGGATAGAGGCCGACTTGTCCCAGACGACGTAGCCGGGCCCCAGGTTCTGGATGAGCATCACCATGTAGACGGGGTCCACCGCGCCGTACATGCTCCCGCCGAAGATGGTGCCCACGTAGTTGCGCGTGCGCCAGCTGAGCGGCAGGCGGATGCGGATCTCCCGCCAGTCGTGGGCGATGTAGGTGATGCGCGCCCCCGTCCCCCGGTACGCCGGGAAGAAGTTGAACCCCACGCGGGCGATCCGCGTCCTGAGCGATTCGGGCATGAGAGTGGTGGATGTCGATCGTCCGGAATCCTCAGAACGTCATTCCGAGGGAGCGCCGCGCCGAAGCCGCGTCCGCACGAGCGCCCGGCGCGACCGAGGAATCTACTCGACGCGGCGGGTGGCCGGCCCTCACGCGAGGAACCCTGCGCGTGGATCGGTGACGGCGCGGCCGCGGATCTCGTCCGGGCGGTTGATGCTGATTGACGATCTGCTTCGGTATTCGCGATCGAAATTTCCCGTAGGGGCGAGGCATGCCTCGCCCGGATGGCCGAAGGCCATCACGCGGCGACATGCCCGGCCCGCTTCGACGAACTTTGACGTTGCAACTGGCAGCGGGCGAGGCATGCCTCGCCCCTACGAGCCCGATTACCGGA
>DASVWD010000097.1 GCA_036389795.1 Longimicrobium sp. | reverse complement strand
GGGGGTGGAGATGGTGATGCCGGGCGACAACGTGCAGATGACGGTGGAGCTGATCACCCCGATCGCGATGGAGAAGGAGCTGCGCTTCGCCATCCGCGAGGGCGGCCGCACCGTGGGCGCGGGCGTCGTCACCGAGATCGTGGACTGAGCCGGTTGGCGGGAGGCGCGGCGTCCGCCGCGGCCTCCGGACCGAAACAGCGACGAACGTCAACCGACTCAGGAGCAGGAAGCACATGGCTGGCAAGATCCGCATCCGGCTGAAGGGCTTCGATCACGCGGTGATCGACCAGACCACGGCCGACATCGTCCGCACGGCGGAGAAGACCGGAGCGACCATCTCCGGGCCGATCCCCCTGCCGACCCGGGTGCAGCGCTTCACCGTGAACCGCTCGCCCCACATCGACAAGAAGAGCCGGGAGCAGTTCGAGCTGAAGACGCACAAGCGCGTCATCGACATCCTCGACTCGCGCCCGCAGACCGTGGACGCCCTCACCAAGCTGGACCTGCCGGCGGGTGTGGACGTCGAGATCAAGGTGGACTGAGGAGGCATCATGTCGGGGATCATCGGACGAAAGCTGGGGATGACCCAGATCTTCGACGAGTCCGGCGCCGTGGTGCCCGTGACCGTCATCGAGGCCGGGCCCTGCCCGGTCGTGCAGGTCCGCACCCGGGAGAAGGAGGGCTACTCGGCCGTCCAGCTCGGGTTCGGCGAGCAGAAGGAGCGCCGCGCCAGCAAGGCCGAGAAGGGCCACGCGGTGAAGGCCGGCCTGGAGGCCGCGCCGGCGGTGCTGAAGGAGTTCCGCTTCGAGGCCGACCAGGCGCCCGAGGTGGGCGCCCGGGTGACCGTGGAGGGGTTCGAGCGCGGCGGCCGCGTGAAGGTGACGGGCGTCACCAAGGGGCGCGGCTTCCAGGGCGTGATGAAGCGCCACGGCTTCGGCGGCGGGCGCGCCAGCCACGGCGCCACCCGCATCCACCGCGCCCCCGGCTCCATCGGGGCGGGCACCAACCCGAGCCGCGTGATCAAGGGCAAGCGCATGCCCGGCCACATGGGGGCCGAGCAGCAGACCGTGCGCAACCTGCTGGTGGCCAAGGTCGACCGCGAGCGCAACCTGCTGTACGTGCGCGGCGCGGTGCCGGGCCCGATCAACGGCGTCGTGTTCATCCAGAAGCAGTGAGGCCCGGATGCTGACCGCGAAGCTCTACAGCGCCGCCGGCGAGCCGGCCGGCGACGTGCAGCTCCCCGAGGAGCTGTTCGACGGGCGCGTCCACGAGGCCGCCCTGCACCAGACCGTGAAGGCGCACCTGGCCAACCGCCGCCAGGGGACCGCCTCGACCAAGACCCGGGGCGAGGTCTCCGGGGGCAAGCGCAAGGCCTGGCGTCAGAAGGGCACCGGCCGGGCGCGCCAGGGCTCGATCCGCGCCCCCCACTGGCGGGGCGGCGGGATCGTGTTCGGGCCCTCCCCGCGCGACTACCACCAGGACGTGCCGCGCAAGGTGAAGGCGCTCGCGCGCCGCTCCGCCTTCAACCAGCGGGCCCTGAACGGCGAGATCGCCGTGGTGGAGCGCTTCGACCTGGCGGGCCCGAAGACGCGCCCCTTCGCCGAGCTGATCCAGAAGATCGGCGCCGCCGACGCCAAGCGCGTCCTGGTGCTCACCGACGGGTCGCAGGAGAACGTGTACCTGTCGGCGCGCAACCTCCCGAACGTCGAGGTGCTGCCGTTCGCGCAGGCCTCGGCCTACGACGTGATGGTGGCCCGCCGGCTGGTGATCGAGCAGGCCGCGCTGGAGCGCGTGCGCCAGGGCGCGGTGCCCGAGGAGGAGGTGGCCAATGCGTAACATCAACGAGGTGATCGTCCGCCCGCTGGTGACCGAGAAGAGCCACCGGGTCCTGGACGAGCTGGGCGCCTACACCTTCGTGGTGGCCAAGGACGCCAACAAGATCGAGATCGCCCGCGCGGTCGAGAAGCAGTTCGACGTGAAGGTCAAGGACGTGCGCACCATGCGCTACGCCGGCAAGGCCAAGCGCATGGGCCGCCACGCCGGCCGCCGGGCGAGCTGGAAGAAGGCAGTGGTCACCCTCGCCGAGGGCGACAGCATCGAGCTCTTCGAGGGGGTGTGAGATGCCGACGAAGCAGTTCAAGCCGGTGACTCCCGGCACCCGCTTCCGGCAGACCAGCGACTTCGGCGAGGTGACCCACAAGGGCCGCCCCGAGAAGTCGCTGACCGAGAAGCTGTCCAAGAGCGGCGGCCGCAACCACCACGGTCACGTGACCGCGCGCCACATCGGCGGCGGCCACAAGAAGCTCTACCGCAAGGTCGACTTCAAGCGCTCGGACAAGGCCGGCGTGCCGGCGAAGGTGGAGCGGATCGAGTACGACCCGAACCGCACCGCCAACCTGGCGCTCCTGGTGTACGAGGACGGCGAGCGCCGCTACATCCTGCACCCGCGCGGGCTGCAGGTGGGCGACACCGTCACCAGCGGGTCGGGCTCCGACATCAAGCCCGGCAACGCGCTCCCGCTGGCCGAGATCCCGCTGGGCACCACGGTGCACAACGTGGAGCTGAAGCCGGGCAAGGGCGCGCAGCTGGCCCGCTCGGCGGGCGCCGGCGTGCAGATCGCGGCCAAGGAGGGCGACTACGTCACCCTGCGCCTGCCCAGCACCGAGGTGCGCCTGGTGCGCCGGGAGTGCATGGCCACGGTGGGCCAGGTGGGCAACGTGGACCACGAGAAGCAGTCGATCGGCAAGGCGGGCGCCAACCGCTGGCGCGGCAAGCGGCCGAAGGTGCGCGGCGTGGCCATGAACCCGGTCGACCACCCGCTGGGCGGCGGCGAGGGGAAGAGCTCGGGCGGCCGGCCCCCGGTCTCCCCGTGGGGCAAGCCCGAGGGCGTGAAGACCCGCCACGCCAAGAAGGCGTCGAACAAGCTGATCGTGCGCGGCCGCAAGCGCGGCAAGGCCACGAAGTAAGTGCTGAGTCCTTAGTGCTTAGTCCTTAGTGTGTTAGCAGTTCACTAACGCACTAAGCACTAAGGACTAACGCACTTGATGTTCGCGTCCACCACTGTCCCGGCCTGAGACCCGGGCCACGTGGACCCCTCCCGCGGCACCGAGGCCCGGGAGAGCTAAGAGCGAGGAAGGAACGAACCGAACGATGCCCAGGAGCCTGAAGAAGGGGCCCTTCGTCGAGGAGAGCCTCCAGAAGAAGATCCGGGCGATGAACGAGAAGAACGAGAAGCGGGTCGTGAAGACCTGGTCGCGCTCTTCCACCATCACCCCGGAGTTCGTCGGCCACACGCTGGCCGTGCACAACGGCAACAAGTTCATCCCCGTGTACCTCACCGAGCAGATGGTGGGGCACAAGCTGGGCGAGTTCGCCCCCACGCGCACCTTCAAGGGGCACGGCGGCAAGCTCGTCGACAAGCGCGCCAAGGCGCGCTAGGGCATGGAGGAGAAGACCATGAAGGCTCGCGCCATCGCCCGCAACATCGGGATGAGCCCGCGCAAGATGCGGATGGTCCTGGACCTGATCCGCGGCCGGGGAGTCAACGAGGCGTACTCGATCCTGAAGTTCTCGAAGAAGGCGGCCACCCGCCCGATCGAGAAGACGCTCCGCTCGGCCGTCGCCAACGCCACCCAGCACGCCGACGCGGCGGGCGGCTACGTCGACGCCGACGAGCTGGTGGTCAGGGAGGCGTACGTCAACGAGGGGCCCACGCTCAAGCGCTTCAGCCCCCGCGCCATGGGCCGCGCCACCCCGATCCTGAAGCGGACCAGCCAGCTCACCATCGTCGTCGACACCAAGGAGTAGCGCCGTGGGACAGAAGACTCATCCGCGCGGGTTCCGGCTGGGGATCGTGGCCCCCTGGAAGTCCCGCTGGTTCGCCGAGCGCGACTTCCCGGCGAAGCTCGTCGAGGACGAGAAGATCCGCAAATACCTCCACCAGCGCCTGGGCCACGCCTCGATCTCGGAGATCGAGATCGAGAGGAAGCCCGGCAAGACGATCGTCACCGTGCACACCGCCCGCCCGGGCGTGGTGATCGGCAAGGGCGGCGCCGAGGTCGACAAGCTCCGCGACGAGCTGGCGCGCCTCAGCCCCGGCAACGAGGTGGCGATCAACGTGGAGGAGGTCAAGCGCCCCGAGGTGGACGCGCAGCTGATCGCCGACAGCATCGCGCACCAGCTGGTGCAGCGCGTCAGCTTCCGCCGCGCCATGAAGCGCGCGGTGCAGAACGCCATGCGCGCCGGCGCCGAGGGGATCAAGGTGCAGGTGGCCGGGCGCCTGAACGGCGCCGAGATCGCCCGCACCGAGGGGTACAAGGAGGGCCGCATCCCGCTGCAGACGCTGCGGGCCGACATCGACTACGCCCAGTCGACCGCGCGCACGACCTACGGGACGATCGGCGTGAAGGTCTGGGTGTTCAAGGGCGAGGTCGTCGAGAACCGCCGCGGGCGCACCTACTCGACCGACGCCCGGTAACGGAGGACCACTACGATGCTCGCTCCCAAGAGAGTCAAGTACCGCAAGCAGATGAAGGGCCGCATGCGCGGCGCCGCCACCCGGGGCAACTACGTGGCCTTCGGCGACTTCGGCCTGCAGGCGCTGGAGCCCGGCTGGATCAGCAACCGCTCGATCGAGGCGGCCCGTATCGCCATGACGCGCCACATCAAGCGCGGCGGCAAGGTGTGGATCCGGATCTTCCCGGACAAGACCATTACCAAGAAGCCCCTGGAAGTGCGCATGGGCAAGGGCAAGGGCAACCCGGAGGGGTGGGTGGCCGTGGTCAGGCCCGGGCGGATCATGTTCGAGCTGGAGGGCGTCGCTCCCGAGATCGCCAGGCGGGCGCTGCAGCTGGCGGCCGCCAAGCTCCCGGTGAAGGCCAAGATCGTCGAGCGCGAGCGGGCCGAGGCCCACGCGGCCCCCGCCGAGGGAGGTGAGGCGTGAACGGCACCGAGATCCGCGAGATGACCGACGAGGAGATCGCCGAGCGCATCGAGCAGCTCCAGGAGGAGCGCTTCCGGCTGCGCTTCCGCTCGGCGACCCAGCAGCTGGAGAACCCGATGCTGCTGCGCAACATCCGCCGCGACATCGCGCGGCTGAAGACGATCCAGCGCGAGCGCCAGAACCAGGAGCAGGGGAGCCGCTGACATGGCCGAGAACGAGAACGAGCTGGAGCGCGGCCAGCGGAAGACCCGCGTGGGGACCGTGGTCTCCGACAAGATGGACAAGACCGTGGTGGTGAAGGTGGAGCGCCGCTACGCGCACCCGCTGTACGGAAAGCAGGTGACGCGCTCCAAGAAGTACCACGCGCACGACGAGAACAACGAGTACCACCCCGGCGACGTGGTGCGCATCACCGAGACCCGGCCGCTGTCGAAGACCAAGCGGTGGCGTGTCTCCGAGCTGATCGAGCGGGCCCGCTAGAGCCGGCGCTATCCAGAGGAGCAGACCATGCTGCAGCAGGAATCGATCGTCCGGATCGCGGACAACTCCGGCGCCAAGAAGGCGCTGGTGATCCGCGTGCTCGGCGGGAGCAAGCGCCGCTACGCCTCGGTGGGCGACCAGGTGATCGTGGCCATCAAGGACGCGCTCCCCGACGGGACCGTGAAGAAGGGCGACGTGGCCAAGGCGGTGGTGGTGCGCACCACCAAGGAGGTCCGGCGCAAGGACGGCAGCTACATCAAGTTCGACGAGAACGCGGCCGTCATCATCAACGACGCGGGCGAGCCCCGCGCCACGCGCATCTTCGGGCCCGTCGCCCGCGAGCTGCGCGACAAGCGCTACATGAAGATCGTCTCGCTGGCGCCGGAGGTGATCTGATGAGCAGGCTGAACATCCGCCGGGGCGACCGCGTGAAGGTCATCTCCGGCAACTACAAGGGCCACGAGGGGACGGTGATCCGCGTGGAGCCCGACAAGGGCCGCGTGGTGGTGCAGGGCGTGAACCTGCGCAAGCGCCACCGCAAGCCCTCGCCGGCCGCCCCCGAGGGCGGGATCATCGAGTTCGAGGCCCCGATCCACGCCTCGAACGTGATGCTCCTGGACCCCAAGAGCGGCGAGCCCACCCGGGTGCGCTCTGGCGTAGGCCCCGACGGGAAGCGGGCGCGGGTCTCGGCCCGCTCGGGGCAGGTGATTCCGAAGGCCTAGTGTTAAGTGCTTAGTCCTTAGTCTTTTAGTCCTTAGTGCAACTGCTCAGACTCGGCGCTCAGGACTAAGCACTAAAGGACTAAGGACTCAGGACTAAAGAAGAACTCACAACGTGACCGCCCTCCCGGGCTCGACCTGAGTCGCGCGGGGATACGGAGCGAGGAGACGATGGCGAAGAAGGACAAGCAGAAGGCGGCCGAGGAAGAGGCGCCCGCCGCCGAGACGGGCCCGCGGCAGAAGCCGCGGCTGCAGCGCTACTACGAGGAGACGGTGCGGGCGAAGCTCCAGCAGGAGTTCGGCTGGACCACGCCGATGCGCATCCCCCGGCTGGAGAAGATCACCGTCAACGTGGGCCTGGGCGAGGCGCCCAAGAACCCCAAGCTGCTCGAGGGCGTGGTCGCCGAGATCGGCGCCATCACCGGCCAGAAGCCGGTGGTGACCAAGGCCAAGAAGGCGATCTCGAACTTCGCGCTGCGCGAGGGCTCGCCCGTCGGCGTGACGGTCACGCTGCGGCGCGACCGCATGTGGGAGTTCCTGGACCGGCTGGTCAACGTGGCCATGCCGCGCATCCGCGACTTCCGCGGCGTGCCGACCCGCTCGTTCGACGGCCGCGGGAACTACACCATGGGCGTGAAGGAGCAGCTCATCTTCCCGGAGATCGACTACGACAAGGTGGAGAAGGTCCACGGGATGGACATCACCTTCGTCACCTCGACCACCCGGGACGACGAGGCGCTGGCGCTGCTGCGCGAGCTGGGGATGCCGTTCCGCGGCGAGTCCCCCGTGATCGTCCAGGCGGCGTAAGACGGACGGCGGTGCCCGGGCGGGCGAAACTCCCGGGCACCGGTTTCCGGAGGCGGGGTACTGAACCGGCTCCGGTCGAAACGCAACCACTCAGGCGACAGTCGAAATGGCACGCAAGGCCCTGATCGAGAAGTCGAAGCGCAAGCCGAAGTTCGGCGTCCGGGTGCACAACCGCTGCAACCGCTGCGGCCGCCCCCGGGCCTTCCTGCGCAAGTTCGGGCTCTGCCGCGTCTGCTTCCGGCAGATGGCGCTCTCGGGGGAGATCCCCGGGGTGCGCAAGGCGAGCTGGTAGGGAACGGCAGGGGACAGGGAAGAGGGTACAGGGGACAGCGAGCGGATGCGTCCGCGCGTCAGCCCCGAGCCTGAAATCCGAAGTCTCCGCCGGGAGGTAGTGGGGAAGGAAAAGCGGAAGGACGTTGGGAGCGCCGTTGCAGGCTGTCCCCTGTCCCCTGTACCCTGTCCCCTAAGACAATTCCACTTCCTGAAAGTCCGGCACCCCCGCCGGATACTCTAGGAGAGACCCAGCATGGTGACCGATCCGATCGCCGACATGCTGACCCGCATCCGCAACGCGCAGCTGGCGCGCCACCGGAGGGTCGACATGCCGCTCAGCAAGCTGAAGGTGGAGATCGCCCGCCTTCTCAAGGAAAATCACTACATCCACGACTACAAGGTCCTGGAGGACGGCCCGCACCCGGTGCTCAGGCTGTACCTGAAGTACTACCAGGACAAGCCCGTCATCCGCGAGCTGCGCCGCGTCTCCAAGCCGGGGCTGCGCAAGTACGTGGGCGTCGAGGAGGTGCCGCGCGTGCGCAACGGGCTGGGGATGGCGCTGCTGTCCACCTCGCGCGGCGTGATGACCGACCGCGAGGCCCGCGCCGCCAAGGTCGGCGGCGAGCTGCTCGCCATCGTGTGGTAAGGAGAGCTGACGATGTCGCGCATCGGGAAGAGGCCGATCGCCATCCCCGCGGGGGTGGACGTGCAGGTGGACGGCAACACCGTCCGGGTGAAGGGCCCCAGGGGCGAGCTGCAGCGCACGCTGCACCGGGACGTGATCGTGCGCCGCGAGGACGGCGAGATCCGCGTGGAGCGGCCGAGCGACCAGCCGGAGCACCGCGCGCTGCACGGGCTCAGCCGCACCCTGGTGGCCAACATGGTCGAGGGCGTGACCGCGGGCTTCACCAAGACGCTGGAGATCGTGGGCGTGGGCTACCGCGCCGAGACCAAGCCCTTCGGGCTGACGCTGGCGCTCGGCTACAGCCACCCGATCGACTACAAGGCGCCGCCGGGGATCACGCTGCGCGCGGTGAACCCCACCACGGTGGAGGTCGCGGGGACCGACAAGGAGGTGGTGGGGCAGGTGGCGGCCGAGATCCGCAGCCTGCGTCCGCCCGAGCCGTACAAGGGCAAGGGCATCAAGTACCAGGGCGAGGTGATCCGCCGCAAGGCGGGCAAGGCGGGCGGCAAGTAGCCGCCCGCGCCCAGCGGCCGATCATCGCATAGTCAACCAGAGGAACCAATGGCGAGAGCACGGATCCGGGCCAGGACGCGCGAGGAGAAGCGCGTCCGCCGCCACCGCCGGGTGCGCGGCAAGGTCCACGGCACCCCCGAGCGCCCGCGCCTGGTCGTCTACCGCTCCCTCAACCACATCGAGGGGCAGGTGGTCGACGACGTGGCCGGCCGCACCATCGTGGGCATTTCGACGAACTCGCCGGCGCTGCGCGAGCGCCGGGGCGAGCTGACCAAGAGCGACGCGAGCCGCGAGGCCGGCAAGCTGCTGGCCGGCCAGGCCCGCGAGGCCGGCGTGACCGCGGTGGTGTTCGACCGCGGCGGCTACCTGTACCACGGCCGCGTGAAGGCCTTCGCCGAGGGCGCCCGCGAGGGCGGCCTCGAGTTCTAAAGGAGCGAGCATGGCGGAGCACAGACAGAGCGGCGGCGGCGGGGGCCGCGGCGGGCGCGGCGGCGGCGGTGGCGGCCGGGGCCGGGGCGGCCCGGGCGGCGGTGCCGGGCGCGGGCGCGGCGGCGGCTTCGGCGCGCAGGGCGGCGGCCAGGGCGGCGGCGACGAGCGCGAGGGCCGCCGCGGCCGCGGCGGCGAGCGCCGCGACGGCGGCCGGCGCGACGAGCGCCAGGGGAGCGACCTCAAGGAGAACGTCATCCACATCAACCGCGTGGCCAAGGTGGTGAAGGGCGGCCGGCGGTTCTCCTTCACCGCGCTGGTGGCCGTGGGCGACCAGGCGGGGAAGGTGGGCGTGGGGACGGGGAAGGCCAACGAGGTCTCCGAGGCGGTGCGCAAGGCCATCGACTCGGCGCGCCGGGCCATGGTGCGCGTGCCGGTGACGCACGGGACGCTGCCGCACGACGTGGTGGGCGAGGCGGGCGCGGGCCGCGTGCTGCTGCGCCCCGCGGCGCCCGGCACCGGCGTGATCGCCGGCGGCGCCGTGCGGGCGGTGCTGGAGTGCGTGGGGATCCACGACATCCTCACCAAGAGCCTGGGGAGCAACAACCCCTTCAACATGGTGCTGGCCACCATGGACGCGCTGACCAAGCTCACCACCCGCGAGCAGCTGGCGGTGGAGCGCGGCGTGCCGGTGGAGGCGCTGGGAGGGGCCCGTGGCTAAGATCAAGATCACCCAGACCAAGAGCGGGGTGGGCGCGCCGGAGAAGCACCGCAAGACGCTTCAGGCGCTCGGCCTCAGGCACCAGCGGAGCGTCGTGCAGGAAGACAACGACGCGATCCGCGGCATGATCTTTCAGGTCCGCCACCTGGTGAGGGTGGAGGACGCCCAGGAGCAGTGACATGGCTGACCTCAGCAACCTGTCCCGCCCCGCCGGCTCGCACCGCGACCGGAAGCGGCTGGGACGCGGCCCCGGCTCCGGCCAGGGGAAGACGGCCGGCAAGGGGCACAAGGGCTCCAAGGCCCGCGCCGGCCACAGCGGCCCCGGCGGCGGCAAGCCGCACTTCGAGGGCGGCCAGATGCCGCTGCAGCGGCGCCTTCCCAAGCGCGGCTTCACGCCGCTGGAGCGCACCGAGTACCAGGTGGTGAACCTCTGGCAGCTCGAGGCGATCCCCGAGGGCGACGTGACCCCCGACACCCTGAAGGCGCACGGGCTGATCGGCCACGCCCGCCGCCCGGTGAAGGTGCTGGGCACGGGCGACCTCACCCGTAAGGTGAACGTCAGCGCGCACCGCTTCAGCCGGGCCGCCCGCGAGAAGATCGAGGGCCTCGGCGGCACCGTGCAGGAGATCGTCTGACCATGGCGAACCCCGTCGCGAACCTGTTCCGGATCCCGGAGCTGAAGGAGAAGATCCTTTTCACGCTCCTCTGCCTGTTCATCTACCGGATCGGCGCCCACGTCACGGCGCCGTGGATCGACGTGGTGGCGCTGCGCGAGTACGCGGGGCGCCTGGCCGGCACCGCGTTCGGGATCTACGACATGTTCGTCGGGGGCGGCCTGTCCAAGGCCACGGTCTTCGCCCTCGGGATCATGCCCTACATCTCGGCCAGCATCATGTTCCAGCTGCTGGCCACGGTGGTGCCCAGCATCGAGAAGATGCAGAAGGAGGGCGAGGAGGGGCGCAAGAAGCTCACGCAGTACACCCGCTACGCCACCGTGCTGCTCTCCGTCTTCCAGGCGTACGGCTACGCCATGTTCCTGGAGACGCAGGTGCCGCAGGCGGTGGTCAACCCCGGGTGGGGCTTCCGCATCGTGATGATCCTGACGCTCACCACGGGCGCGGTGTTCATCATGTGGCTGGGCGAGCAGATCACCGAGCGCGGCATCGGCAACGGGATGAGCCTGATGATCTTCTTCGGGATCGTCGAGGCGCTCCCCTCCGCGCTGTACGAGACGGGCCGCCTGGTGGCCAACGGCGGCGTGCAGCCGATCGCCGTGGTGGTGCTCCTCGCCATGATGGCGGTGACCATCGCGGGGACCGTGGCCATCACCATGGCCATGCGCAAGATCCCGGTGCAGATCCCGCAGAAGGTGATGGGGCGGGGGCGCATCCGGCAGGGGCAGAAGTCGTTCATCCCGCTCCGGCTGAACATGGCCGGCGTGATGCCGATCATCTTCGCGCAGTCGATCATGATCCTGCCGGCCACGGCGGCCACCTTCGCCGGGGGCGGGGCGCTGCAGCGCTTCGCGCGCTGGTTCGACGTGAACAGCGTGCCGTACTACGCCGTGTTCACGCTGCTGATCATCTTCTTCACCTACTTCTACACCGCGATCATCTACAACCCGGTTGACATCGCGGAGAACCTGAAGAAGCAGGGCGCCTTCGTCCCCGGCGTGAAGCCGGGCGCGCGCACGGCCGAGTACATCGACCGGGTGATGACGCGCATCTCGCTCCCCGGGGCCCTCTTCCTGGCGGCGATCGCCATCGTCCCCTCGATGGTCCTGAACGCCTTCGGGGTGGCCGGGCTCTCGCGGGTGCTGGGCGGCACGGGGCTGCTGATCGTGGTGGGCGTGGCGCTCGACACCGTGCAGCAGATGCAGCAGCACCTCCTGCTGCGGCGCTACGACGGCTTCATGAAGAAGGGCCGCGTGAAGTTCCGCGGCCGGCAGCAGCGCTACATCTAAACGGCAGTGCCCAGGTACAAGTGCCCAGTGCCCAGTGAGCTTCGCTGCGGAACCGGGCACTTGTGCGCTGGGCGCTCGGCACTGGGCACTTCGGCACTGAAGTCGGAATGGACGTGATCCTCCTCGGCGCCCCGGGGGCCGGCAAGGGCACCCAGGGCGTCTTGCTTGCGGAGAAGCTGGGCGTCCCCAAGATCGCCACCGGCGACATGCTCCGCGACGCGGTGCGCGCCGGGACGGAGCTGGGCCGGCGCGCCAAGGCCGTCATGGACACGGGCGGGCTGGTCCCCGACGACGTGATCCTGGGGATGGTGCGCGAGCGCCTGGCCCGGCCCGACGCGGCCGGCGGGGCGGTGTTCGACGGCTACCCGCGCAACGCCGCGCAGGCCGGGCAGCTCGACCGGCTGCTGGCCGACGCGGGGCGCCGGATCGGCGCGGTGGTCTACCTGGAGGTGGCCGACGAGGCGATCGTCCGCCGCATGAGCGGGCGGCGCACCGACCCGGAGACGGGCACGGTCTACCACGTGGAGCACAACCCGCCGCCGCCCGAGGTGGCGCCCCGGGTGGTGCAGCGCGACGACGACCGCGAGGACACGGTGCGCAGGCGGCTGGAGGTGTACCGCGCGAGCACGGCGCCGCTGGTGGAGCACTACCGCGCCGCGGGGGTGCCCGTGCACACGGTGGACGGCGACCGCCCGATCGAGGCGGTGCAGGGCGACATCCTGAGGCTGCTGGGGCGGTGATCACGCTGTACGCGCCGGACGAGATCGACGTGATCGCGCGGGCCGGGCGCATCCTGGCCGCGCTGTACGCGGTCGCGCCCGGACAGGTGCGCCCCGGCGTCAGCACGGGCGAGCTGGACCGCTTCGCCGAGGACTTCATCCGCTCGCACGCGGGCGCGGAGCCGGCGTTCAAGGGGCTCTACGGCTTCCCGGCCACGCTCTGCACCAGCGTAAACCACGAGGTGGTGCACGGCATCCCCTCGCACCGGCGGCGCCTCGCCGAGGGCGACGTGGTGAGCATCGACTGCGGGGTGAAGCTGGAGGGCTTCTACGCCGACGCGGCGCTCACGCTCCCCGTGGGCGAGGTGAAGCCGGAGGTCGCCGAGCTGCTGGAGCGCACGCGGGCCGCCCTGTACCGCGGGATCGCCGAGACGCGCCCCGGCCACCGGCTGGGCGACGTGGGCGCGGCGATCCAGGAGGTGGCCGACGCGGCCGGCTACGGCGTGGTGCGCGAGCTGGTGGGGCACGGGGTGGGGCGCAAGCCGCACGAGGAGCCGCAGGTGCCCAACTTCGGCAGGCGGGGGAAGGGGCTCAAGCTGGCCGAGGGGATGGTGCTGGCCATCGAGCCCATGTTCAACCTGGGCGTGGCCGGGGTGCGCACCATGCCCGACCGCTGGACCGTGGTGACGGCCGACCGCAGGGTCTCGGCGCACTTCGAGCACACCGTGGCCGTGACGCCGCAGGGCCCGCGCATCCTCACCGTCGACCCCGCGGTCGAGTCGCCCTACCCCGCCGCCCCGGCCGCGGCCGCCGGGCCGGGCGTCTGAGGTCGTGCGCGCCCTCACGACCGATTGAGTCTCACACGGAGTCAACGGAGTCAACAGAGAGAAAAACTCCGTTCACTCCGTTGACTCCGTGTGAGGTCTGGGGTTTTCCGGATCGGGGCGTGACGAGGGAGGAACGCAAGTGTCCGCGCCCCGCGGGGTTGCGGAAAAGCGTCGCTCCGGTTAATTTTCCAGGCTTCGTTTTCCACGGAACGAGAGAGGCGACGATGAAGGTCCGCGCGAGCGTGAAGCCGATCTGCGAGCACTGCAAGGTGGTCCGCCGCAACGGCGTGATCCGGATCATCTGCAAGAAGAACCCGCGCCACAAGCAGCGCCAGGGCTGATCGGCGCACGTAAACAGGCTGAGGAGCAACCCACATGGCCCGCATTGCCGGCGTCGATCTCCCCCGCGACAAGCGCGTCGAGATCGGCCTGACGTACATCTTCGGGATCGGGCGGCCGACCGCCCGCAAGATCCTGGAGGAGGCGGGGGTCAACCCCGACGAGCGCGTGAACAAGCTGTCCGACGAGGACATCAACAAGCTGCGCCGCATCATCGACGCGAACCTCCGCGTGGAGGGCGTGCTGCGCGCCGAGATCGCGCGCAACATCAAGCGGCTGATGGACATCGGCTCGTACCGGGGCCTGCGGCACCGCCGCGGCCTGCCCGTGCGCGGCCAGCGGACGCACACCAACGCCCGCACCAAGAAGGGCCCGCGCCGCGCCATCGCCGGCAAGAAGAAGCCGGGCAAGAAGTAGCTCCCGGCCCACCCTGGTCGGGGCGCGTTCGTCCGCGCCCCGATGATCACCCGCCGGACACCGCCGGCGGGAGCGGTATCCTGACGCGCGGTAGGCCGCGCACCTGGCAAGAGGAAGAACGTCAATGGCGAAGCCGAAGGCCGCGGGGCGCCCGAAGACCCGGCGCCACGTGGACAGCGAGGGGGTCGCGCACATCAAGGCGACCTTCAACAACACCATCGTCACCATCTCCGACATGGCGGGCAACTCCGTCGTGTGGGGGAGCGCCGGCAAGGCCGGGTTCAAGGGCTCCAAGAAGAGCACCCCGTTCGCCGCCACCGTGGCCGCCGAGCAGGCCGCCAAGGAGGCGCTGGCGCTGGGGATGAAGCGGGTGCACGTGCGGGTGCAGGGCCCGGGCTCGGGCCGCGAGTCGGCCATCCAGGCGCTGGCCGCCGCGGG
>DASVWD010000096.1 GCA_036389795.1 Longimicrobium sp. | reverse complement strand
TTCTCCTTGAGGTCGGGACGGCTCGCCGGGCGACCTCACCGGGGCGGGTGAACCCGCGGCAACAACGGCGAAAAGCCCGCCTGCGCGGGCTCCTTCGGCGCATTCCGAGGGTTCGGCACGACCGAGCGAATTTACGCCGGAGTGTGGGGAAACGCGAACGCCCGGAAGCGGGGCTCCCGGGCGTCGCAAGGCTGCCGATGTCGCTCGCGCTATTCGTCGGGGGCGGCGCGGGGGGCGCCGCCGGCGGTGTCGGCTGTGGCCGCGGCGGCGGGGGCGGCGAGGCTCTCGGGCTTGGCGTAGTGCGAGACGATGCTCCACGGCGCGGCCCACGCCTTCCGCAGCACGAACACGTCGGTGCCGATGAAGCTGCGCTCGGCGCCGGCCGCATCGCGCACCTTGTAGGCGACCTGCACCGTGGCGAAGGCCAGGTCGCCGCTCACCTTGAACTCCACCACCGAGGTGCGCACCGGCTCCACCTTCGGCAGCAGCCGCGCGAAGTAGTCGCGGATGCTGCCGCGGCCGGTGAGCATGCCCCCCTCGGCCGGGTAGAAGGTGGCGCTCCCGGCGTAGAGCTCGGTGAGCGCGCGGGGGTCGTCGCTCCCCCACGCCGACTCGAAGTCTGCCAGGAGGGCGCCCACCTGCTGCCGGGCCTCCGCCTCGAACTGCCTGCGCCCGTCGTTGGCGGAGCCGCCGAGCCCGTACATCTCGCGCTGCGCGGCGGCGGGGTGCGCGGCCAGCGCGGCGGCGGCGAGCGAGGCGGCGAGGAATGCGGTCTTCACGCGGGGTGTTCGGGACGGTTTGCGAGATGGGGGAGGCCGGGCGCCCGGCCGGGTCCGCTGCTACGGCGCTGCGGGAGCGAATGTTCCCCGGCGGGACGAACTGCGTCGCGAGAACGCCCGCCGCTCCCGGATCGTGACATGGCGGGGTGCCCCCTCCCCCGCGCGGCCCTCGGCTGCTCGTTCCTCGCAGCCAGAGGGCGCGCTCCCCTCCCCCGCTGCGCGGTAGAGGGGAAACACCTCGGCGCTTCGCGCGACGAAACCGCGTGCGGAACGAATGCGGGTGCGCGGTTGAAGCCTCGCGGGGTTTGCGAGGCTTTCCGTGGTTCCAGCCGCGGGTTTACTCGCATTCGAACCCCGGCACTCGCGGATCTGGCGCTCGCGCGACGGAGATTGAACGACGAAGGGCCGGCGCACGCGCCGGCCCTTCGTCATGATCGATTCTCGTCAACCGACGATCAATGCTCGTCGCCGCAGCCGCAGCCCGCGCCGCAGCCGGGCGCGTTCTTCGGCGCGCGGGCGAGGGCGAGCGTCTTCCACCAGCGGCTCGCCAGGTAGGCGGCGGCGCCGAGCACGATCCCCGCGACGATCAGCGTCTGCAGCATCGGGTCACCTCCTCATCCCAGGCCGAGCAGCCGCCCGCCCTGGTACACCAGCAGCGCCGACAGGTACGCCAGCGCCAGCATGTAGCCGAACTGGATCGAAGCCCAGCGCACGCCCGTCCACCCCCCGCCCGTCTCGCGCACCACCACGGCCACCGTGCTCATGCACATCATCGCGAACACGTAGAACACCATCAGCCCCACGGCCACCAGCGGCGTGTACGCCCGCATCCCGGTCTCGGGGTCGCGCTCGGCGCGCAGGCGGTCGCGCAGCGACGTGGACGACTCGTCGGCCGCGCCGATGCCGTAGATGGTGCCCATGGTGGAGACGAACACCTCGCGCGCGGCGAACGAGCTCACGATCCCCACGCCGATCTTCCAGTCGTAGCCCAGGGGGCGCACCGCGGGCTCGATGGCGTGCCCCAGCCGCCCCAGCACGCTCCCCGCGAGCTGCGCCTCCTGCGCCGCCTCCTCGCTCGTCCCCGGCGCGGCCTCCGTCTTCGGGTAGGTCGCCAGCGCCCAGAGCACGATGGAGAGCGAGAGGATGATGGTGCCCGCCTTCCTCAGGAAGAGGCTGGCGCGGTGCGAGACCGACATCGCCAGCGAGCGGACGCTGGGGAGTCGGTACGGCGGCAGCTCCATGATCATCGGGCGGGCGCGGCCCTTCAGCAGCGTCTTCTTGAACACCGCCGCCATCGCCAGCGCCGTCACCGTCCCCAGCAGGTACATCGCCAGCAGCGTCACCCCGCGCAGGTTGAAGACGCCGGCCACCGCCACCGGCGGGATGAAGGCGCCGATCAGGAGCGTGTAGACGGGGATGCGCGCCGAGCAGCTCATCAGCGGCAGCACCATGATCGTCGCCAGCCGGTCCTTGGGGTTCTCGATGGTGCGCGTGGACATCACTCCCGGCACCGCGCAGGCGTAGCCGGAGAGCAGGGGGATGAAGCTCTTCCCGTGCAGCCCCACGCTCCTCATGAAGCGGTCCATGATGAACGCGGCGCGCGCCATGTAGCCGCTGTCCTCCAGGACGCCGATGAAGAGGAAGAGGATGGTGATCTGCGGGAGGAAGACGAGCACCGAGCCCACGCCGGCGATCACCCCGTCCACCACCAGCGAGCTGAGGTCGCCCGGGGGGAGCGCGGAGCCGGCCCAGCCGCCCAGCGCGCCGAAGAGCCCCTCCACCCAGCCGATCAGCGGCTCGGCCCAGGAGAAGATGGCCTGGAAGACGAGCGCCATCAGCCCCACGAAGATGAGCGGCCCGCCCACGCGGTGCAGCACCACGGCGTCCACGCGGTCGGTGAGCGTGCGCTTCCCCGTGGCCGTGCGGGTGACGCAGCGCTCCACCACCCCGGCGATCCAGCCGTAGCGCGCCTCGGCCTCCAGGCTGCGCGGATGGAGCCCCGCCGCCTCGACCTCCGCCCGCGCCCGCGCCACCGCCGCCGGGAGCCCGGGGATGCCGGCCAGGTGCTTCCCCGGCTCGGCCACCGCCAGCAGCCGGAGCGCCTCCATCGCCGCGGCGGACTCGCCCAGGCCCCCGGCGGCGAGCGTCTCCTCCAGCGGCCTGAGCGCGCCGGCGGCCGCCGCGGGGAGCTCGAAGCGCCGCTCCGCGCGCGGGAGCGACGGCGCCTTCGCGACCGCCTGCTTGAGCAGCTCCAGCCCCTCGCCCTTCGTCGCCACGGTGGCCACCACCGGGGCGCCCAGCTCCAGCGTCAGTTCGACCGGATCGATCTTCAGGCCCGCGGCCTGCGCGGCGTCCACCTGGTTCAGCGCGACGACCGTGGGAAGGCCCAGCTCCAGCACCTGGCTGGCCAGGAAGAGGTTGCGCTCCAGGTTCTGCGCGTCGGCCACCACCACCACCACGTCCGGCGTGTCGAGCCCCTCGGCGCGGCCCAGCAGCACGCCCAGGGCGATCTCCTCGTCGGGCGAGCTGGCGGAGAGCGAGTAGGTGCCGGGGAGGTCGAGCACGGTCACAACGCGGCCGTCGGCGCCCTGGTAGCGGCCCTCGACGCGCTCCACCGTGACGCCGGAATAGTTGCCCACGCGCTGCCGCATCCCGGTCAGCGCGTTGAACAGCGTGCTCTTCCCCGTGTTGGGGTTGCCGACCAGCGCCACATGCAGCACACCCCCGCCGCGCGCGGCCGCGGGCGAGGGTGCAGGGGGCGCAGGACGGGTTCCTGCCGTGACTGCTTCCATCTACTCCACCGTGATGTGCTCCGCCTCCGAGCGGCGCAGGGTGAGCATGAAGCCCCGGAGCTTCACTTCCAGCGGGTCGCCCAGCGGGGCCCTGCGCACCACCTCGACGGTGGTGCCGCGGATGAGCCCCAGGTCCATCAGCCGCTGCACCGCGGCGTGGTCTCCGCCGACCTCGATCACCCGGCCGCGCTCGCCGGGCGCGAGCGAGCCGAGCGTCCGCCGCTGTTCCAAGCTCAGCTCTCCAGCGGCAGCACCGTGATGGCGTGGGCGAGCCCCTGCCCCAGCGCCAGCCGGGCGCCCTTGACCTCCAGCAGCATCCCGTTGCGCGAGTCGAGCACGCGCACGCAGGTGCCCTCGAAGAGCCCCAGCCCGCGCAGCCGGTGCGCCTCGCCGTGGTCGCACTCCATGCGCAGCACGGCGGCCTGGCACCCCGAGGCGCACGCGGCCAGCGGGCACTCGGCGCAGCGCGGCGACGGTGCCTTCGGGCCTTCCTTGCGGGCGAAGAGGCGCTTCAGCATCCGGCGGTCTCGGGTGAAGCTGAGAATCAGTTTCAACGAGCGGATTCGGAAGATACCCTCTCCCTCGCGCGCACGCAAGCGTTGGAATCCACACGGCCTGCAAGGACGCGGAGGATCGGGATCTCCGCCCGCCAATGAGCCCCCGCCGCAGCGGGGGACGCCCTTACGCGCGAAACCGATCTCCCGCATGAGAGCCCGCAAAGTACCCTCTCCCGAAGTTGGGAGAGGGTGGCGACGCGGTAGCGGCGCCGGGTGAGGGCCGGCCGGGCCGCCCACCGCGCACACCTTGCCCGTCCATGGTGTATACGGTTAGCGTTCGGTACGCGCGTCCCCCCGCCGTCGTACTCCCGTACTTTCGTACTCTCGTACTTTGAGCAGCAGCACCGCGGACACAAAGTCCCTGCGCCTGACCGGGACGCAGCTCGCGCAGTACTTCCGCTTTCGGTGCGAGCGCCAGCTCCGCTACGAGCTGGTGCCGCGCGCCGCGCGCGGGATCGACGTGCCCGCGGAGAACGCCGATCCCACGCGCGGGCCGCTGGTGGGCGTGCGGCCGGGGATGGGGCTGCTCACCGCGGCCGGGCGGCGCTTCGAGCGGAAGAAGCTGGCCGCGCTCGTCCGCCACTTCGGTCCTGACGCCGTGCTCGTTGCCGGGACGACGCCGCGGGGGGACGCGCGGCCGATCCCGTACGAGCGCGTCGTCGCCGCGCTGCGCGAGCCCGGGCCGCTCCGGTTCCTCGTCCAGCCGCAGCTCGCCCTCCCCGATCCCGCCGCCTTCGCCCGGCGCCACGGCTTCGACCCCGAGCTGGTGGAGCTCGCCCCCGCGCAGCCGGACCTGGTGCGCATCGGCCGGACGCGCGGCGGGCGGCTGCGGCTGGGGGTGATCGACGTCAAGTGGAGCCGCGAGCGCGCAGTGCACCACTTCGCGCAGGTGGCGTTCTACACGCTGGTGCTGGAGGAGGTGGTCCGCGCCAAGGGGCTGGACGCCGCCGTCGACACGCGCTGGGGGTGGGTGTGGTCGCGCGGGGACCGGGCGCCGCGGCGGTTCGCGCTGGCCGCCTACCGCCACCACGTCGAGGCCTTCCTCCGCGACGAGCTGCCGCGCATCGCCGCGCTGGAGCCGGCGCGGGCCGCCTGGCACCTGGGGAGCGGGTGCGGCGCCTGCGCCTTCTTCCACCACTGCCGCGCCGAAGCCGACCGGACGGACGACCTGGCGCGCGTCCCCGGCCTCACCCCGCTCGGGCGCGAGGTGCTGCACGGGCGCGGCATCCGCTCGGTGGCCGCGCTCACCCGCGCGGGGCTCTGGCGCGACACCTACACCGGCTGCCACGCCCTGGAGAGCGCCGAGACGGCGCTCCGCCAGCGGGCCCAGGCGCTCAGCTACCGCAAGCTCTTCGAGGTCGAGAAGCAGACGCACCGCGTGGGCGGCGGCGAGCGCGTCCGCGTCCTGGTCACCGCCGAGGGCGACCCGGCGAGCGGCACCGTCTTCGCCCTCGGCCTCAGGGTCGAGCGGGCGGGCGCGCGCGCGGCAACGGACGTCTTCCTGTCGAGCGGCGGGACGCGGGCCGCGGAAGGGGAGATGCTGCGCGCCTTCCTGGCCCGCGCGGGCGCCGCCGTGGCGGAGATGCTGGGCGCTGACGAAGGGAATGGGAACGGGAGGCCGGCCGAGAAGCCGGTCCACCTCTACCTGTACGACCGCGCGGAGCTGGAGCTGCTGCGCGGGCTCCTGCAGCGCCACGTGGCCGACCCCGCCGCGCAGCCGGGGATCGCCGCGCTCGCCGGGCTCCTCTTCCCCACGCGCGGCGTCGCGGGCCTGCGCTCGGCGCCCGCCGCGCCGGGGACGGTGCTCCTCGACGCGGTGGCCGACCTCTTCGCGCTCCCCGTCCCCTACGCGTGGGACCTGGCCGCCGTCTCGGCCGCGCTCCGGCCCGCGGAGCGCGCGTGGGTGCACCAGCCGCGCGAGGACTACGGCTGGCCGCTCTCCAGCCAGGTGGCGTTCGAGCGCATCCACAACGTCTGGCGCCGCCGCCCGCACCGCGGCCAGGCGCCCGACGAGGTGCGCGGCGAGATCGAGCGCACCGTCCGCTCCAAGCTCTCCGCCCTCGACTCGGTGCTGCGCGCGCTCCGCGAGCAGGCCGCGCGTAGCCGCCTGCCGAAGCTGCGGCTCGACGCGTCGGGCCCCGCTCCGGGCGTCTCCGCCGAGCCGATCGGCGACCCGGTGCTGGAGACGCTCCGGATCTTCACCGAGCTGGAGGCGGCGGCCGAGTCGCTCGCCATCCGCGCCCTGCACGCGCTGCCGTCGAGGGACCGCGCCCGCCGCTTCGAGTGCATCCGCCACCTGGAGCCGGTGGAGCGGCCGTCGGAGAAGGAGTGGGTCTTCGAGTTCGACCCCGACTGCCGCGAGGCCAAGTTCCGCCCCGGCGACTTCGCCCTGGTGCTGACCAACGACGACGGCGAGATGCTGCTGGAGACCGACCGCAAGCCGTGGCTGCGCCGCAAGCTGATGGTGGAGCTGGTGGGCTACGACCTCTCCGGCCTTCGCCCGCGCGTGACCCTGGCCTCGGACTA
This sequence comes from Longimicrobium sp., assembly GCA_036389795.1. Lineage (NCBI taxonomy): Bacteria > Pseudomonadati > Gemmatimonadota > Longimicrobiia > Longimicrobiales > Longimicrobiaceae > Longimicrobium > Longimicrobium sp. The sequence goes on along the minus strand of DASVWD010000096.1, from coordinate 98,292 downwards.
CGGCTTCGCGCGGCTGGAGAAGGAGGGCGTGCTCAAGTTCGGGCGCATGTGCGTGCTGGACCGCGCCGAAGCCGACTTCAACACCCGCCGCGTCGTCTCCACGCTCCGCCACCTGGCCGAGGGCCACGGCGAGGCCGCGTTCGTCCGCGCCCTTCTCGATGGACGGGTGCCGGCGGACTGGCTCCTGGCGCCGCTTGACGCGGAAGGCGCGTGGGCGGACACGCTCGGCGGGGCGGGGAAGGCGGTGCTGAACGCCGAGCAGGCGGCCGCCTGGCGAGCGGCGTTCGAGCGCGCGGTCACCGTCGTCTGGGGCCCGCCGGGGACGGGGAAGACGTACCTGCTGGCGTGGATGCTAATCGGCCTGGCGGCGGCCGCCCGGCGCGCGGGGCGGCCGCTCCGCATGCTGGTGAGCGCGGCCACGCACCGCGCCATCGCCAACGTGCTGGTCCGCTGCGCCCGCGAGCTGGCGGGAAGCGGCGCCCAGGTCCCCCTACGCGTCGTCAAGCTCCAGGGCCGCGGCAGCGAGGCCGACGCCGAGGTCGAGGCCGCCGGCGTGGAGCTGGTGGACGACCGGAAGCTGGAGGCGGTCCTGCGCGAGGCCGACGAGACCGGCGTCCCCGTGGTGGTCGGCTCCACCGTCTGGTCGCTGTGGAAGCGGATGCGCGCGGCCGGGCAGGAGGAGGCCGAGGACGACTCGGAGGTGCCGATCCACCCCCTCTTCGACGTGGTGGTGGTCGACGAGGCGTCGCAGGTGAAGGTGCCCGAGTCGCTGGTGGCCCTCTCCTCCATCCGCCGCGGCGGCCGCGTGATCCTCACCGGCGACGACCGGCAGCTCGCGCCCGTGCTGCGCGGCAGCTACGACCGCGAGAACACGCTCTTCGGCTCCTCGTTCTCGCACTACGCCCGGGCGTTCCGGCCGCTGATGCTGCGCGAGAGCCACCGCATGAACCGGCCGCTCACCGCGTATCCGCGGCGGACCTTCTATCCCGGGCTCGTCTCCACCGTCCCCGGCCGGCGCCTCCTCGTCGCTCCCGGCGGCGTGGACCTCTCCGACCCGCTGGACGCGCTGCTCTGGGAGACGTTCTTCCGCCCCGAAGACTCCGTGGTCTTCTGCACCTACGGCGGCTACCGGGCGACGGCGCGCAACCCCTTCGAGGCGCGCCTCGCCGCGCGCCTGGTCGCCCTCGCCCGCGCGGGGCTGGCCGATCCGGGCACGGGAGAGCGCTACACGGCCGAGGCGTTCCGCGACCGCGCGCTGGCGGTGATCTCGCCGCACCGGGCGCAGAACAGCGCCATCCTGGCCGAGCTGCGCGGCGCCGGGTGGGCGCACGGCGAGCTGCCGGTGGTCGACACGGTGGAGCGGATGCAGGGGAACGAGCGGGAGATGATCGTGGCCTCCTACGCCGTCGCCGACCGCGAGTACGCCGAGCGCGAGGCGGAATTCCTGCTGAGCCCCAACCGCTTCAACGTGAGCATCACCCGCGCGCGCTCCAAGCTGGTGGTGCTGATGAGCGGCGAGGTCCTGCGCACGCTCCCCCGCGACGAGCGGGTGATGACGGCCTCGCTGGCCGTCAAGGGCTACCTCCACCAGCCCTGGCGCGAGGTCCGCGAGGTCGAGCTCCCCGCGCCGGACGGCTCTCGCGTGGCGGTGCGCGTACACGTGCGGTGACTCCACCGGCCTCTTATCATCGTCGTGGATCCTCGTGGCGCGCCCGGGTCCCGTGACCCGCGGCCGCCCGAAACCCCGGACCCGCCACCCGCCGCCTCCGCGATCGCCAGCCGCGGCGCGGGCGGCGCGCCCGTTCCGATCCGGACGTTCACCCGCGGAGGAGCCATGCTCAGGAGACTCGGACCGCTCGTCGCCGTCCCTCTCGTCCTCGCCACGCCGCTCGCCGCGCAGGAGCCCGCCACGGCGTTCCGCGACGTGCGCGTCTTCGACGGCGAGCGCGTGATCGAACGGGCCACCGTGGTGGTCCGCGGCGGGCGCGTCGAGGCGGTGGGGCCGGCGGTCCGCGTCCCCGCCGGCGCGGCGGTGGTGGAGGGCGCCGGGCGCACCCTTCTCCCGGCGCTGATCGATGCGCACACCCACTCCTTCGCTCCGGCCATGCTCCAGGCGGCGCTGGCGTTCGGGGTAGGGACGCAGTTCGAGATGTTCACCGCCGCTCAGCTGGCCGCCGCGTGGCGCCGCGAGCAGCAGGCGACGGGCGCGCCGGAGCGGGCCGACGTGCTCTCGGCCGGCATCCTGGCCACCGCTCCGGGCGGCCACGGCACCCAGTTCGGAATGGCGATCCCCACCGTCGCCTCCCCGGCGCAGGCGGACTCGTTCGTGGCCGCGCGGGTGGCCGAAGGCTCGGACTACCTCAAGATCGTGGTGGACGACGGGGCCGTGTACGGGATCCGCTTCAACACCCTGGACGAAGCCACCGTGCGGGCGCTGGTGGAGGCGGCGCACCGGCGCGGAAAGATGGCGGTGGTGCACGTCGGCACGCTGGCCGATGCGCGGACGGCGGTGCGCGCCGGCGCGGACGGGCTGGTCCACGCCTGGGTGGACAGCGTGCCCGAGCCCGGGCTGGTGCGGGAGATGGCGCGGCGGCGGGTGTTCGTGGTGCCCACCCTCACCGTGCTGGAGAGCGTCACCGGCACGGCGGGCGGCGCCGCGCTGCTGCGGGACGCCCGCTTCGCGGCCGCCCTGGGGCCGGACGAGTCGGAGTCGCTCCGGCGCGCCTTCCCCACCCGGCCCGGAGCCACGGCGAGCTACGACGCCGCGCGGCGGACGGTGGCGGCGCTGCGCGCGGCCGGAGTGCGGATCCTGGCCGGGAGCGACGCCCCCAACCCCGGGACCACGCACGGAGCCAGCATCCACCGCGAGCTGGAGCTGCTGGTGCAGGCGGGGCTCACCCCGGTGGAGGCGCTGCGGGCCGCCACCTCGGTGCCGGCGGGCGCGTTCGGGCTCGGCGACCGCGGCGTCATCGCCCCCGGCATGCGCGCCGACCTGCTGCTGGTGGAGGGGAACCCCGCCGCGGACGTGACCGCCACCCGCGCCATCGCGGGCGTGTGGAAGGCCGGCCGCCGCCTGGACCGCGATGCCTTTCTCGCCGCGGTGGCGGCGCGCCGGCAGGCGGCCGCGGCGGGGCCGCCCGCGCCCGGCGGCGTGCCCGGCAGGGTGAGCGGGTTCGACGACGGCGCGCCGGCCGCCGCGTTCGGCGCGGGGTGGACCACCACGACCGACGCGATGATGGGCGGGCAGTCCACGGCCGCCCTGGAGGTGGCGCCCGGGGGCGCGGGCGGCACCTCGCACGCACTGCGGGTCCGCGGCGAGCTGCGCCAGGGCGGCGCGGCGCCGCAGCTCTGGGCGGGCGCCATCTTCTATCCCGGCGAGCGGCAGATGAGCCCGGCCAACCTCTCGGCGGCCCAGGGCTTCCGCTTCCACGCGCGCGGCGACGGGCGCACCTACCTGGTGATGGTGTTCAGCGCCGAGCGCGGGATGACACCCGTCTTCCGCCCCGTCACCGTGGGGGCGGAGTGGGCGGAGCACGTCTTCCGCTGGAGCGACTTCGAGGGAATCGACGGATCCCGGGTGCTGGCGATCGCCGTGGTCGCGGCGCCGCCGGCCGGCGCGTTCGAGCTGTGGCTGGACGAGGTGGAGCTGCGCTGACCGGTCCGGCGCAGGGTCCACGGAGCTCGGTGGGCGAGAGCCGGGCGCACGGGCTCCCGGTGCTGCGCACCCTCCCCCGCGACGAGCGGGGTGATGACCGCCTCGCTGGCCGTCGAGGGCCACCTCCACCAGTCCTGGCGCGAGGTCCGCGAGGCGGAGCTCCCCGCGCCGGACGGCTCGCGCGTGACGGTGCGCGTCCACGCGCGGTAGCCGCTTTTCCGGCGCGTTGCCGCGCGCGGACGCCGGTCCGGGTCTTCCCCCTTTCGGTCGTGGACCTCGATCCCGAACGAAGCTCCGCCAGCCGGTACGAACCTTTCCCCCCACCTGCGAGAGACGATGAAGAAATACGGGGACCTCAGAGGGAGTGAGCGCTGCATCTACCAGGCGTTCACCCAGGCGGAGTCGGCCACCCCGGAGGCAATGGGCGAGCTCGTGAACGCGGCGGGATACGACGCCGACGACGGGCGGGCGGTGCTCGTGCTGGCGAAGCAGTACGGCTTCGGGAAGGTGGAGGCCTACACGGGCGCTTTCTTCCTGGACGAGGTCCGGCACGAGCGGAACGTGGAGCTCATCGCGGTGATAACGAGGAACCGGCTCCCCAGCTCGCTCTTCCCGGACATCTGGAACGCCGGCGGCGGCAGCGCGGACCGGCTGCTCACCGACAAGCGGCTCGACAACGTCGAGTGGCACGCCATCTACGGCAGGGCGGACGGGGCGGGGAGGGTCACCTGGCACGACGAGCAGAACCTCTGGCGCAACGGCCCCGTGCGCGGCGACTACCTGCTCTGCTGGACGCGAGAGCCGTAAGCCGGCCCCACTTTGTCCCGCCGCGTCGCACCGGGCCCGGTAAACACGTTATTCTCCGGCGTGGTCCGCCGACTCCTCCGCTGGAACCTCCCTCCCCCGCAGACCGATGCCGCCGTTCCCCTTCCTCCGCCGCGCGCTCCCGCTCCTCCTGGTCCCCGCGCTGCTGCTGGGCGCCTGCGACCGGCAGCCGACCGACGCCAACCCCGAGGGGGCCGGACCACCTCCTCACCAACTCGGAGCTGCGCACGGCGGAAGACCCGGCCGCCCCCGCCGAGAACGAGAGCTGGGCCCGGTGGACGCGCGACCACGCCGAGCCGGTGCGCTCGCTCACCTCCACGCGCTACGACGACCTGCGCTTCCTGGGGCCGCTGCTGGAGGGCAGGCGCATCGTGCAGCTGGGCGAGAGCGGCCACGGCGTGCGCGAGTTCGACCAGGCCAAGGTGCGCCTCATCCGCTACCTGCACGAGCAGCTGGGCTACGACGTCATCGCCTTCGAGAGCAGCGTGTTCGAGTGCTGGCGGGCCAACCAGGGCGCGGTGCTCGCCGAGGCGCGGCAGACCATGCGCAGCTGCACCTACGCCGTGTGGTGGACGAACGAGGTGCTGGAGCTCTTCGAGTACATCCGGCAGACGCACCAGACCGATCGGCCGCTCATTTTGGCCGGGATCGACATGAAGCCGTCCACTTCGCTGGGGAACTACGAGGCCCCGCTCCTCCTGCGCGAGGTGGTGGAGAAGGCCGACGCCGAGTACGCGCTCAGGGCGCGCTCGCTCGACGTGCAGTTCCTCGACGAGTACCGGGCGATCGCCCGCAGCGTGCCGCCGTTCGGGCCGGCGTGGGCTTCGCTGGAGCGCCTGCTCCCCGCCTACGACTCGCTGCTGGCTTGGATGGACCAGCACCGAAGCGAGATCGTGGGCGCCTACGGCGGCCGCGCCGAGCGCTTCACGGTGGCGCGGCAGACGGTGTACTCGCGCATCCGCCAGATCCGGCAGCTCAACCTGCCGTCCAGCTCCATCGAGGGCAACCTGCAGCGCGAGGTGGGGATGGCCGACAACCTGGACGCGCTCCTCCAGGGGATGTACCCGGGGAAGAAGGTGATCGTCTGGGCGCACAACTACCACATCCAGCACGACCGCGCCCGCCTCCTCCCGGGCGACGGGAGCACACCGCCCGACGTGGGCGACTTCAACACCATGGGGCACTTCGTGATGCAGCGCCACCGGGCGGAGCTGTACACGGTGGGGCTCTTCATGTACCGCGGCAGCGCGGCCTGGAACGACCGCGAGATCTACACCGTCGCCCCGGCCGTCGCGGGGAGCCTGGAGTCGCTCGGCTACCGCGTGCGCATGCAGCACTTCTTCCTGGACCTCTCCGGCGCGCGGGGCCGCGGCAGCGAGTGGGTGGGGCAGATGATCCGGATGAAGGAGTGGGGAGTCTGGGACATGATCCAGGTGCCGCGGGAGCAGTACGACGGGATCCTGTTCGTCGATACCGTCAGCCCGCCGGAGTACCTCTGAAGTGCGAAGTGCGAAGTGCGTGAGTGCGTGAGTGCGTGAGTGCGTGGGTGCGGCAAGCCTCCCGCATTCACGCACTCGTGTCACTCTCCGCACTCATGTCATTCCGAGGGAGCGCCGCGCGGGCCTCGCCTCCACACCGAACCCTGGCGCGACCGAGGAATCTACTCGCCCTCGCCTGGTGGCCTGCCGCACGCGCCGATCCTCGCCCTGAGCCGCTGTTCCGCCTGGGACGAGGATCCCGGATAATCCGGGATGCCGCCCGCGCTCACGTCGACATTGCTTGCGGCGGGGGCCGCCGGGAAACAGATTATGGCTGCCCGCTGGCGCCCTCCGCCGGCTCCCGCCGACTCCCCGCCTCTTCCTTCCACGCCCTCTCCGATGAGCACACCGTTCCGCCCGCGCAACGTCCCGGAGATCCTGGACGCGTCGTTCCAGGTGCTGCGCGGCCACTACCTCCCGATCCTGACCGCGACGGGGGTGCTCCTGCTCCCCACCGCCCTGCTGGGCATCGCGGCGCCCGAGCTGGCGTGGGCCGGCAACCTGCTGCGGCTGGTCCTGGCGAACTTCGCCTCCGCGGCCACGGTGCTCATCGTCGCCGACCTGTACCTGGGGCGCGACGTCGACGGGCTGCGCGCGGTGCGCGAGGCCTTCTCGCACGGGTGGAGGCTGATCGGCGCCTCGATCCTGGCGGGGCTGATCACGATCGTTGGGTTCGTCCTCTGCATCGTCCCGGGATTCCTGGCGATGCTCCTGCTCTTCGCGGCGTCCATCGCGGTGGTGGTGGAGGGTAAGGGGCCCATCGCCGCGCTCGAGCGCTCGGTGGACCTGGCCAACGACAACATGCTGCGCATCCTGCTCACCTCGGTGATGGCGCAGGTGATCGTCACCGTGGCCGGCGAGGGGCTCAAGGTGCTCGCCCTTTTCGCGGAGCCCGTGCTCGGCCCGCGGGCGGCTGCGCTGGCGGACGTCTTCACCATCCTGCTGTCGCCCTTCCCGGCGGTGGTCTCCACCGTGCTCTACTTCGACATCCGCGTGCGCAAGGAGGGCTTCGGGATGGACGACCTCTCCGACCTGGTGCAGGCCATGTCCGCCGAGCAGCCGCGCGCGGGGGTGCCGGGCGCCTGACGGGCGCGTCGGGCGGGAGCGGGAGGAAGGGGGGTCGAGCGAGCGTACCGGTCCGTTCCGGCTCTCGACAGCGCCCGCCGGCCGGGGTAGGTTTCCGCCTTCCGCGCCAGGCACGGCAACCCCCGAGTCGAGAGATAGATGGAAGCGCTGAAGCAGGCCGATCCCGACATCCACCGGCTGCTGGTGGAGGAAGCCGAGCGGCAGGAGCACCAGCTGGAGATGATCGCCTCCGAGAACTTCGTCTCGCAGGCGGTGCTGCAGGCCATGGGCTCGGTGCTCACCAACAAGTACGCCGAAGGCTACCCCGGCAAGCGCTACTACGGCGGCTGCGAGGTGGTCGACGAGGTCGAGCGGCTGGCCCAGCAGCGGCTCCTGCAGCTCTTCGGCGCCGAGCACGTCAACGTGCAGCCGCACTCCGGCGCGCAGGCCAACATGGCCGCCTACTTCGCGCTGATGGAGCCGGGCGACACCATCCTGGGGATGAACCTCTCCGAGGGCGGCCACCTCACGCACGGCTCCCCCGTCAACTTCAGCGGCCGCCTCTTCCGCGTGGTCGCCTACGGCGTGCGCCAGGACGACCACCGCATCGACTACGGGCGCTTGCGCGACCAGGCGCTCGAGGTGCGGCCGAAGGTGATCGTGGCCGGCGCCAGCGCCTACCCGCGGCAGATCGACTTCGAGACGTTCGCCGAGATCGCGCGCGAGAGCGGGGCCAGGCTGGTGGTCGACATGGCCCACATCGCGGGCCTGGTCGCCACGGGGCACCACCCCAACCCCGTCCCCCACGCCGACATCGTCACCTCCACCACCCACAAGACGCTGCGCGGCCCCCGCGGCGGGCTGATCCTCTGCACCGAAGAGCACGCCAAGGCGGTGGACAAGCAGATCTTCCCCGGCATCCAGGGCGGCCCGCTGATGCACGTGATCGCCTCGAAGGCGGTGGCGTTCGGCGAGGCGCTCAGGCCCGAGTTCGGCGACTACTCGGCGCGGGTGATCGCCAATGCGCAGGCGCTGGCCGAGGGGCTCCTGGAGCGCGGCTTCAAGCTGGTCTCCGGCGGCACCGACAACCACCTGCTCCTGGTGGACCTGCGCAGCAAGGGCGTGACGGGGAAGATCGCCGAGAAGGCGCTGGACCGCGCCGGCATCACCGTCAACAAGAACACGGTCCCCGGCGAGACCGAGTCGCCCTTCGTCACCAGCGGCATCCGCATCGGCACCCCCGCGCTCACCACGCGCGGGCTGGGGACGGACGAGATGCGCGCCATCGCCGTCCTCATCGACCGCGTCGTCTCGAAGCCCGACGACGAGGGCGTGGCGGACCAAGTGCGCGGCGAGGTGCGGGAGATCTGCGCGCGCTTCCCGCTCTACGGCGAGTGGGCGAGAGCTTGAACGGCAGTGCCCAGTGCCAAGTGCCAAGTGCCCAGGAACTGCTTGGCACATCGGCATACTGGGCACTAGGCACTGGGCACTGGGCACTTTTCGTATGACCGAGCCCTGGCACCCCGGCGAGACGCCGGAAGAGCAGGCCGCCCGCCGCGAGGCGTACGAGCGGCTGGCGGGGGCGGCGCGGCGCGTCGGGCTGTCGCTCGACCGGCTGGGCGCGCTGCTGCGCCAGCTCCTGAAGAGCGAGCTGGAGACGCGCCGCTTCCTGGCCGAGGAGGTCTACGGCGTCCCCGACCACGCCCTCGACGACCTCCTGCGCATCCGCCTCGCCGAGCTCGACGAGCCCCCGCCCGACGAGGCGCCGTAGGCATCCGAGCCCCACGGCTACGGATGATGATGGCCCGTCTCCGAGGGTTGACTGATGTGCCTCTGCGCATAAAATTTGAAATAGGATGCGCACAGGAGGATTCCATGGCCAAGAGCACGCTGAACCTTTCTATTGACGACGCGGCGATCGAGCGCGCCCGGCGCTACAGTGAGCGCCACGACACCAGTATTTCCCGGCTCGTCAGCGACTTTCTCGCACGACTGCCGTTGGAAGAGGACGAGCAGGAACTCGCGCTTTCACCCACGGTCCGCAGGTTGTACGGGATCGCCGAAGGCGGTCCTGACGAGGACGACTATCATCGTTACCTCCTGGAGAAGTACGGGTGAAGCTCCTCGTCGACATCAACGTTGTTCTGGACGTGGTGCTGAAGCGCCATCCATGGATGGCAGACGCCGCCAGGGTGCTGACCGAGATCGACACGGGGGCCGCAACCGGCTACGTCGCCGGCCACACGCTTACGACCGCGCATTATGTCATGGCGAAGGCGCAAGGATCACAAGCTGCGACCATCGCCATTGCTGACTTGTTGCGCTTCCTCGAAGTCGTCGCGGTCGAGAAAACGGATTTCCTTCAGGCCATTGCGCTGGGTTTGAGCGATTTTGAGGACGCGGTCCAGGCTGCTTGCGCGCTCAAGGTGGGGGTAGACTACATCGTTACGCGAAACGAGAAGGACTTCGCTGGACTTCCGATTCCCGCCCGCTCCTCCGGCGAGATCCTCGCGCTGCTCTGAGTCGGTCCACTGTCCTGCCTTCCGGCGAACCGCCGCGCCCGTCCGGTGTACTCCTACGGCTTCCCGTGGAATCCAGCGCAGCACCGAGCCATGAAGAAAGCCTACATCGAGACGTACGGGTGCCAGATGAACATCAGCGATTCGGAGCTGATGGCCGGCATCCTGGCGGAGCAGGGGTACGTCGCCACCGACACCCCCGACGACGCCGACGTCATCCTGGTGAACACCTGCGCCATCCGCGACCACGCGGAGCAGCGCGTGATCGGCCGCGTCGGCCAGCTCCAGCAGGTGCGCCGCGAGCGCCCCGACGTGGTGATCGGCGTCACCGGGTGCATGGCGCAGCGCATGGGCGAGACGCTGCTGTCGAAGTCCGGCGGCGTGGACCTGGTGATGGGCCCCGACGCCTACCGCCAGCTCCCCGCGAAGCTCGCCGAGCTGCGCCCCGCCGCCGCCCCGAAGACGCATCGCGCCCTGCCCACCATCGGCGCGGGGCCGAAGGGGCTCACGGTGCTGGGCTTCGACCCGTTCGAGAACTACGAGGGCGTCGCCGCGAAGCGCACCTCCGCCGTCAGCGCCTGGGTGCCGATCCAGCGCGGGTGCAACTACCGCTGCACCTACTGCATCGTCCCCTACGTGCGCGGCGGCGAGAAGAACCGCGACCCGCAGGCGATCCTGGCCGAGGTGCGCGCCCTGGCCGAAGACGGCGTCCCCGAGGTCACCCTGCTGGGGCAGACCGTCAACAGCTACGAGCACGGCGACTGGGACTTCCCCCGCCTGCTGCGCGAGGTGGCGCGCGTGGACGGCATCCGCCGCGTGCGCTTCACCTCGCCGCACCCCAACGACTTCACCCGCGCGCTGGTGGAGGTGATGGCCGGCGAGCCCGCCGTCTGCAAGCAGCTCCACCTCCCGGTGCAGAGCGGGCACGACCGCACGCTCAAGCGGATGCTGCGCCGCTACACCGTCGCCGAGTACCTGGAGAAGCTCGCCTGGGTGCGCGAGGCGATCCCGCAGGTCGCCCTCTCCACCGACGTGATCGTGGCCTTCCCCGGCGAGACCGAGGAAGAGTACCAGGCCACGCTCGAGCTGATGCGCACCGTGCGCTACGACGACGCGTTCATGTACCGCTACAGCGAGCGCGAGGGCACCCCGGCCACCCGCCTGCCGCGCGACCAGTTCGTCCCCGAGCCGGTGGGCCAGGCGCGCCTGGAGCGGCTGATCGAGCTGCAGCGCAAGGTCCAGCTCGAGATCAACCGCGCCGAGGTGGGCCGCGTGGAAGAGGTGCTGGTGGAGAAGGAGGGGCGCCGCGGCGGCGTGCAGGGGCGCACCGGGTCCAACAAGGTGGTCAACTTCGACGGCCCCGCCTCGCTCGTCGGCACCTTCGCCACCGTGCGGCTCACGGCCACCACCGGCGCCACCTTCACGGGCGAGCGCGTGGACGTGGGCGTCCCGGCCGGGATGGCGGCATGACGGGTGCCGGACGCTGGCTCCCGCTCGCGGCGGTCACGCTGCTGGCGGGAGCCTTCGCGTACCTGAACCGGGGCGAGACGGTCTCCCTCCGGCTTGGCCTCGCCACCTTCCACCAGGCGCCGCTCACCGTCGTCTGCTTCCTGGCCTTCCTCTTCGGCATGCTCTCCATGCTGGCGCTGGGGCTCAGGCACGACCTGCGGCACCGCCGCTGGCTGCGCGAGCGCGGCCTCCTCGCCGACTCCCCGGCCGCCCCCGCCGCCGATCGCACCGCCCCCGGCCGCCGGGACCAGACCATTCCCTGACCCAGCCACTCGGCCCGGCTCCCCATCGGCTCGCGGCTCCGGGCTCCCCGCTCCGCCGGAACCACGTTACTATTCAGAAGCGGTCCTCGTTCGAACGACCTTCCGTCCGTGCCCGTGATGGGACGCCTCGCCCGCCTCCGCACCCTGGCCGCCCTGCTGCCGGCCCTGCTCCCGGCCGCCGGCTGCGCCGTGGCGATCGCCGCGCTGACCCCCGCGCCGCCCGCGGCCGCGGGCGAGCTCGGCCCCGTCGTCGGCGCCGTGCAGGAGTGGGCCAACCGCGTGCGCCGCGAGAACGGCGCCCCCGTGCTGCGGCGCGACGAGGCCCTGGAGAAGGTCGCCGCCGAGTACAGCCGCGAGCTGGCCGCGCGCGGCGAGCTCGCGCACGAGTCGCCCACCCCCGGCCGCGCCACTCCCGCCGAGCGCCTGGCCGCCGGGGGCGCCCGCTTCGGCCGCTGGGCCGAGAACCTGGCCTGGGCCACCGAAGGGCGCGACAACGTGGGGTGGCGGGTGGTCAACGGCTGGATGTTCTCCCCCGGCCACCGCGCCCACCTGCTCGACCCCGGCTTCCACTACGTGGGCACCGGCGTGGCGCAGGGCCGCGACGGCAGCTGGTACGTGGTCCAGCTCTACGCCGCCCAGCCGCTGCACCAGCGCCGGCGCGCCTCGCGCGGCGGCCTGGACGCCTCGCGCTGACCCGGCGCGGCCCGTCAGAAACCCTCCGCCGCGGCCGTTCCACCGGTTGCCTCCACCCACCGCCGCCGCCCGCGGGATCATGGGAAGCACGGTGCACGCGCGCCGAACCGGCGCCCTCGTCCTCGCCCTCGCCTGGCACCTGGCCGGGTGCGACACGCCGAAGCCCGGCTCGCAGCCGGAGCCGCGGCCCACCGCCCCGGCCGTCGAGCCCTCGGCGCGGGTGGCGCGCGCGGTGCTGGGGCAGGCGAACCAGGCGCGCCGGCAGCTGGGCCTGGCCGCGCTCAAGCCCGACCGCGTGCTCGACGACGTCGCCCGGGAGTTCAGCCGCGAGCTGGCCCGCCGCGGCGAGGTCACGCACCTCTCCACCGCCCCCTACCGCCGCACCCTGGCCGACCGCCTGCGCGCCGGCGGGGCCGTCTTCGGCGCCTCGGCCGAGAACCTGGCCCGGAGCGTCGAGGCCGAAGAGCTCCTCCCCGCGCAGGTGGTGGTGCTGTGGATGCGCACCCCGGGCGCGCGCCAGCCGCTGGCCACCCCCGAGTTCGCCTTCGCCGGCACCGGCGCCGCGCGGGCCGAAGACGGCGCCTGGTACGTGGTCCAGATCTACGCCGCCCCCCGCGGAGTCGACGGCGTCATCGGCCTCCCCCAGCCGTAGCGCACTCTCGCACTTCGCACTCAACGCACTAACGCACTGCGGTTTGGGCATGTCCCTCCGCTGCGCTCCGGGCCGGGCTGCGCGCGCCGTAGGCCTGCAAACAACGCAGGCCAACGGCGCCGGGCCACCGCCGCGACGATACCCCGTGTCGCGGCGGCGTCCCGGCCCTGTCGGGCGCGCATCCCTCATGCAACTTCGTCGCGCGCGAGGGTCGCGAGCGGCTGAAGCCGCCCGCTGGAACCACGGAAAGCCTCGCGAACCCCCGCGAGGCTTCAACCGCGGAACCCCATTCGCTCCGCGCCTGGTTTCGTCGCGCGAAGCGCCGAGGTGTTTCCCCTCCACCGCGCAGCGGGGGAGGGAGCGCGCCCTCTGGCTGCGAGGAACGAGCAGCCGAGGGTCGCGCGGGGAGGGGGCACCCCCGGCGGCCTTCGCCGCCGGCTTCCCCCTTGCGCCGGACCCGTCCCTCCCCTATCATCCCACCGTTCACTCCGTCCAATTCCCTCCCGTTCGCCCGCGTCCCGCCTCACCTCTCCCGCGGATGACCCACCTCCGGCTCCCCCTCGTCACCGCCTTCCTCGCGTTCCTGGCGGGACTCCTTTGCGGGCTTCGCGTGGAAGGGGTCGCCCCCGGCACCGCGTGGCTCGCCCTCCCGCTCCTCCTGGCACCCCTCGCCCACGCGCGGCTCGTCGGCGAGAAGCTGAAGCCGCGCGCCGTCGAGGCCCTCCTCCTCGCCGCCCTGGCGCTGGCCGGCGCCGGCCACGGCGCGGGCGGGCGGCTGGCGGCGGCCGAGGACTGCCGGGCGACGCTCGCGGACGGCACCCGGCTCGCCGTCCGCGGCGCGCTCGGGGCCAACTTCCTCCCCCCGGCCGACTCCGCGGGGCGCATCCCCCTCCTCCCGCTCCGCCTCGCGAGCGCGGTGACGGAGACAGGCCGCGTCGCCCGGTGCGACGTCGAGGTGCGCGTGCGGCTGCCGCGCGGGACGGCGGCGCTGGCGGCGGGGACCGAGCTGCGCGTCGCCGGCGAGTGGCGCCTGATGCCGTCTCCCGTCGACCCGTCCGCCTGGCCGCGCAGCCCCGCCTACACGGGCTACGTCCTCGCGAAGGAGGCGGAAGCCGCGCGCCCGCCGGACCTCGCGCGCCACCCGCTGCTGGTGATGCGCGGGCACACCGAGGCGCAGCTGCACCGCCTCTTCCCCCGCCACGGCGCGCTGGCCGACGCCCTCCTCCTGGGCCGGCGCGAGACGCTCGACCGCGAGCTGGCCGACCGCTTCGCCAGGTCCGGCCTGGTGCACCTGCTGGCGATCTCGGGCACCCACGTCGCCCTGGTGGGCGCCGTCTTCGTCCTCCTCGGCAGCGTCCTGCGCCTCTCTCGCGTCCGCACCGCGTGGCTCACCATCGCCCTGGTGGCGCTCTACCTGGCAGTGATCGGCGCGCCGCCCTCGGCGCTGCGCTCGGGGGTGATGATGGCGCTCACGCTGCTGACGCTCGTCCTGCAGCGCCCCTCCGCGCCCCTGCCGATCGTCGCCGCCGCCGCGCTCCTCCTCCTGGCGCTCGACCCGCTGGCCGCGCTCGACGTCGGCTTCCAGCTCTCCTTCGCCGGCGTGCTCGGCATCCTCCTCCTGCGCGGGCCGCTGTGGGAGCGCGTCCCCGCCCGGCTGCGGAAGGGGAAGCTCGCGCGCCCGCTCGCCGAGTCGCTGGTGACCAGCCTGGCCGCCTTCGCCGCCACCGCGCCCGTGGTCGCGCACCACTTCGGGACCGTGGCGCCCGTCTCCATCCTGGCCAACCTCCCGGCGATCCCCCTCTCCTCCCTGGCCCTGGTCGGCATCGGCGCGGCGGCGGCCACCGAGCCCGTCCTCCCGCCGCTCGCCCGGCTCTTCGCCGACGGGGCGGGCGTCGCGCTCGACCTCCTGGACCGCGTGGTCGACCTGGCCGTGGCCGTCCCCGGCGGGCACGCGGCGGTGGCGCGGCCGCGCTGGTGGCTGTGGGCCGCCGCCGCGCTCGCCGCGCTCCTGGCGCTGGACCTGGCCGCCCGGCTGCGCCCCCGCGTGCGCCGCGCGCTGGCCGCGGCCGCCGCCTGCGCCGCGCTCCTGGTCTTCCCCCTGGCGGCCGACCCGGGCGGCGGCGCGCTGGAGATCGCCTTCCTCGACGTGGGCCAGGGCGACGCCATCGCGCTGCGCACCCCCGCGGGGCACTGGGTGCTGGTGGACGCCGGCCTCGCCGACGAGCGCTTCGACGCGGGCGAGAAGCGCGTGCTCCCCTACCTGCGCGCCCACGGCGCGAAGCGCGTCGAGGCGCTGGTGCTCACGCATCCGCACTCCGACCACATCGGCGGCGCCGCCGCGGTGATGCGCGGGATCCCCGTCGGGAGGCTGATCGAGCCCGGGCTGCCGTTCGGGACGCCGGTCTACCTCCAGACCCTGGAGACTGCCGAGGCGCGCGGCGTGGAGTGGGCTGCCGCGAGGTGGGACCGGACCTTGCGGGTGGACGGCGTGGAACTTGAGTTTCTCTGGCCGGCACCGGACGCTCTTGACGCCCCCGCCGACGCGAACGACATTTCCGCCGTGATCCTGCTCCGCTACGGCGGCTTCGCCGCGCTGCTCACCGGCGACGCGCCCGCCTGGGTGGAAGAGCGCCTGGCCGCTCTACACGGCGAGCGGCTGCGCGCCCAGGTGCTCAAGGCCGGCCACCACGGCAGCGCCACCTCCAGCTCCGACGCCTTCCTGGCCGCCGTCCGCCCCGCCCTCGCCGTGATCTCGTGCGGCCGGCGCAACGAGTACGGCCACCCCTCGCCCGCGGTCGTCGCGCGGATGCGGCGGCGCGGGGTCGAAGTGGCGCGCACCGACGAGGACGGGACGGTGGTGGTGCGGGTGGAGGCCGGCGGCGCCTGGCGGAGGGTGGACCGGTGAGCGTGCTCGACCCGCTGGTGGACCGGGTGCTGGGCCCCAGGGTGCCCCCGGCGGAGGTGCCCTACCCGCTCCCGCCGGGCGTCACCGTGCGGCGCAACCGGCTGATCCCGGCCGTCGGCGGGCTCTTCATGCGCCGCGAGGGGAGGCCGCACCGGCCCGCGGCCGCGGTCACGCTCGGCAAGACCATCCTGGTCGACGCCGGGGCGCCGCTCACCGACGACCTGATCGTGCACGAGCTGGTGCACGTGGAGCAGTGGAAGAGCCCGCTCTTCCCGCTGAAGTACCTCTGGGAGTCGGTCCGGCACGGCTACTGGAACAACCGCTACGAAGTCGACGCGTACGCGCGGCAGAAGCGCTACGCCGAGGAACGTCCATCCGCACCGCAGAGGACCGAGTGACCAGCAAGGGCGTCATCACCATCGAGCGCCACATCATCGAAGCCGAGCGCGAGTTCCCCGAGGCCACCGGCGCCTTCTCCAACATCCTGTACGACATCGCCTTCGCCGCCAAGCTGATCGCCCGCGAGGTGCGCCGCGCGGGGCTCGGCGACGTGCTGGGGATGACCGGCGAGGTGAACGTGCAGGGCGAGGAGGTGCGCAAGCTCGACGAGTTCGCCAACGAGGTGATCTTCAAGGCGCTCGACCACACCGGGCACCTGTGCGGGATGGCGTCGGAGGAGGTGGAGGACTTCATCCCCATCCCCGACCGCTTTCCCACCGGCAAGTACTGCGTGCTCTACGACCCGCTCGACGGCTCGTCGAACATCGACGCCAACGTGAGCGTGGGCACCATCTTCTCCATCCACCGCAAGGTGAGCGACGACCCGCGCGGGTGCGTGGCCGACTGCCTGCAGCGGGGCTCGCGGCAGGTGGCGGCCGGCTACGTGGTCTACGGCTCGTCGACCATGCTCGTCTACACCACCGGAAACGGGGTGCACGGCTTCACGCTGGAGCCCTCCATCGGCGAGTTCCTGCTGTCGCACCCCAACATCCGCATCCCGGTGCCGGGGCAGCGCATCTACAGCGTGAACGAGGGGAACTACGGCAAGTGGAGCCCGGAGCAGCGCAGGCTGGTGGACCACCTGAAGGGAGTGGACGGGGAGATCGCCAAGCCGTTCACCTCGCGCTACATCGGCTCGCTGGTGGCCGACTTCCACCGCAACCTGCTGTACGGCGGCCTCTTCATGTACCCGGCCGACGCCAAGAGCCCGAACGGGAAGCTGCGCCTCCTCTACGAGGCCGCCCCCCTGGCGATGATCGCCGAGGGCGCGGGCGGCAAGGCCAGCAACGGCCGCAAGCGCATCCTGGACGTGGAGCCCACCGAGCTGCACCAGCGCACGCCGCTCTTCATCGGCAGCGCCGAGTACGTGGACCTGGCCGACCGCTTCCTGGCCCGCGCCCCCGCCGAAGAGCTGGAGCCCGCCGGCGTCTGACCGCCTCGACGGATTAGCGGAGACGATGCAGCCCCGGCCTCCTCGCGAGGGCCGGGGCTTTCACGCATCCGCTTCATGCGCCTCGGTCTCATCGCCACTTCTCTCCCTCGGCGTGCCATTGGGTGTAAAAAGAATTTGTACATAGGCTCGCAACCTTGATGACAATGTTGACAAAAAGATTCGGGAACTACAGTTTCTCTCCACGCCGTCGTGCAGCGAAACGAGGTACACCCGCGCGTCCAGCTTCCATGTCCAGGTGTCACTCCACCCCTCTTACGGAGCGAAGATCATGCAGAAGTGCACTCTTTCCAGCGGGCTGTTCTGTGCGGGTGCCGTCGCCCTGATGCTGGCCGTTGTTGCCGGCGTCCCGGACCTCCGCGCCCAGACCGATCACGAGAAGATCGGAGGGTGCGCGAACGGGGATCGCCAACTCTGCCAGACCACCTCCACCACCACGTGCAACGCGGACAAGACCTCGTGCACGACGACCACCACCTACTACTACTACTTCCTGTAGCCGCGCCGAGCGACCGCTTGCAACCGGCTGATGGTTGTTCGATGGCGCGGGTGTGCCCGGTCTGCAACTTTTTCGTCTCATTCCCAAGCTCGTAGAACCTCTGGAAGGTCAATCCATGTCTTCACGCGTCTTCCTCGCCACGGGGTACGTGGCTCTCGCCGTGACCGTCGCCTGGACGGCGCTCCACGGCCGGCCGGCGGCGGCGCCGGTCCTGGCGCACTCGCTTCCCGCGGTGGCTGCGGGACGCGGCGCCCCGGTCGTCGCGATCGTCCTGCACCCGCAGGATTGCGCGGGTCGGATCGAAGCGCTGGCGGCGTGGAACGAGCTCCACCGGAGCGGACTCGTGAAGGTGGTGGGGCTGGTCTCCGGAGCGGGGGGAGGGCCGGACGCACTGGAGCGGATCCGGCGGGGAGTGGGGATCGAGTTCCCGCTCCGGAGCACCTCCCGGGCGGAGGTGCATGGCGCGCTCCGCGCGCTGAACTACCGGTCCACGCCGATGGCCGTCCTGCTCGATGCCGGGAACCGCGTGCGGAGCGCCGTGCCGCTGTCCGAAGCGGACGCGCGCAGCGCCGTGGAGGTGATCGCGGCGCAGGCGCGGCTGCTGGGGGAGCCGCGCCAGGTCCGGCGCGGGCCCGTCCGCCCCTTGCCGGCACAGCGCGGATGAACCGGCGATTCGTCCGCCCGCTCGTGCTGCTCCTGGCGGCCGCCGCCGCAGGCGCGGGGTGCGACCGGCGCGACGAGCCGCTCCGGGACGGCGGCGCGTCGGAGCGGCGGATCACGGTGACCAGGTGGGACACCCTCTGGTCGGCCGGCGGGGCCCTGCAGGACTCGCTCCTCCTCCGGCCGTACCTGCTGGCGGCCGGGGATTCCGCCGTGTACGTCTTCGACGGCGGCTCCAGCCGGCTACTCGCGTTCGGGCGGTCCGACGGGGCGCTCCGCTGGATGTCGGGCCGCAGGGGCGGCGGCCCGGGAGAGTTCCAGCGGGTGCGGGACCTGAAGCTCGCCGCGAACGCCTCGCCCGTGCTGCTGGATGTCGCGAACCGCCGCATCACCTTCCTGGACGGCCGGGGCGCCCTGCGGGACGAGATCCCCCTACCGGACGTGGGCTATGCCGACCAGATGGTCCCGCTCGCGGACGGCCGCGTGGTCCTGCTCACCGACCGGCCGGACAGCGCGCTCGCGGTGGTGGATAGGGGTGGAAGAGTGGCGGAGCGCGTGCCGTTCCCCTGGCAGGAGTTCTCGAAGCTCCACCCCCTGGTGCGGCAGGGCTCCCTGGCCGCGAGCCGCCACGGGGAGTCGTGGGTGTTCGGCTTCTCGCTGGGTGACGGCTGGCTCGGCTTCCGCGGCACCCGTCCGCTGCGGGACCTGAACCCGTACGTCGAGCCGGCCGAGTTCCCGAAGGTGGAGACACGGTCGGAGGGCGGCACCGTCACCACGCGGCTGGCGTCCTACACGCCGTGTTCCGGGTGCGACATCAGCATGGATGGCGCCGACGTCTACGTTCTCTTCGGAGGGCTCACCGCCAGCCGGCGCGCGCTGCTGGACCGTTACGCCGTCGAGAGCGGGCGGTATCGGGAGACGTTCCTCCTCCCCGTCAGAGCCACGAAAGCGGCCGTCGCGGATGGTGTCGTCTACGTGCTGGTGGACGAGCCGTATCCCGCCGTGCTGGCGCTCCGGCCGCGCCGCAACTGAACGGCAGCGGGAGCGGACGGATCGGTCCGCTCCCGTTTGATGATCACCCGCAGGCCACGCAGGCGGCCCTTTCGCGGCGTCGCCACGGCTTAACCGCCCTCCGCCGACCCCTCCCGCTCCTTCAGCTCCCGCTTGGCGATGTCGATCCACTCCTTCTCCTCGCGCCGGTAGTGCGACGAGGAGACGCGGGCATGGCGGACGATGGCGTCGAACACGGCGCGAGCCTCGTCGTGGCGGCCCAGGCGCTGGAGGAGGAGGCCGTAGCGCGCGCGTCCCTCCTCGCCCGCGCCGCGCCCGGCGAGCCGCTGGTACTCGGCCAGCGCCTCGTCCAGGTCGCCGCGCTCCTCGTGGATGCGCGCCGAGAGGAGGAGCTGCTCGGGGGTGAGCGTGGTCGCCTTCCGCAGCCGGTCCATCGTCTCGCGCGCCTGCGGGAGGTCGCCGTTCTCGAAGTAGGCGATGGTCGTCTCGTAGAGCAGCTTCGGGTCGTCGGCGTAGATCCCCTGCGCGCAGCCCTGGTAGGTGCGGATCGCGTCCTCCTTCCGCCCCGCGCGCAGGTACGCCCGCGCCAGCTCCATGCGGTTGTTCACGGTGGGGCTGAGCGCCACCACGTCTTCCAGGCGGCGGATCTCGGCCGCGGGGTTGATCATCCGCGCCACGTCGCGGGCCACCGAGCGCGCCCGCCCGCCCGCGCGCGCCGAGGGGAGGTACTCCGCGAACAGGTACACCAGGCTGCCCACCAGCGGGAAGAAGAAGATCACGAAGATCCACCACGCGCGCCCGCGCCGGTACGCGTGCACGGCGAAGAACACGTTGACGGCCAGCAGGACGAGGCCGAAGGCGTCGTAGTAGTAGCCGAACATCGCGGAGGCGCGGAGGAGCCCGGTGGGCGGGGGAAGCGTGTGCCGGAGCCGTCAAAATCAGGCGAAAGCCGACCGAAGGCAAGCGTTTCGGCATCCCCGCCCTCGTTCCCGGTTCGCGGTCCGGTCCTGCGTCGAAGCGCGGTGGCGCGATTCGTGGAATCCTGTTAAGATGTTGCGTCTTCTGGACTTCCTCCCTTCGCCAATCCCCATCTGTTTCATCGCAGGAGCAGCTCTCGTGAAGAAGAATCGGTTCGCCGTCGCGGCCCTCGGCCTGGCGCTGGCCGGGTGCGCCACCATCATGCAGGGCGGCAGCCAGTACGTGGGCGTCTCCAGCTCGCCGACCGGCGCCGCGGTGTTCGTCGACGACCAGCCGGCGGGGGTGACTCCCACCACGCTGAACCTGACCCGCAGGGACCACCACGTGGTGCGCCTGGAGCTGCCCGGCTACCAGCCGTACGAGATCCAGCTCGTCCGCGGCGTGAGCGGCTGGGTGTGGGGGAACCTGGTGTTCGGCGGCCTTCCCGGCCTGGCCGTGGACGCGCTCACCGGCGGGATCTACAAACTCACGCCGAACACCGTGAACGCCACGCTGGCCACCGGCGCCACCACGCTGCGCACCGGCGACCAGCTCCACGTGCAGGTCGTCCTCGCCGCCGACCCCGCCTGGCAGAAGATCGGCCAGCTCACGCGCGAGTGACCTCCGCCTGACGAACGAAGCCCCGGCGCACCTCCCGAGCGCCGGGTAGGATGACGAAACCCTCCCTCCGTGCAGCCTGCGCAGGCAGGCTTCCCGTGGTTCCAGCGAGGGGCTTCAGCCCATCGCACCCAGCCCATCGTACGGCCGGCCGCGCGTCGGGCGAATCCCCGCGTTAGAATACCCCGCACGACCCGCGGCCTCGCGCCGTCCACGATCCCGATCCACCCCGCCACCGGACGCATCCCCGCGATGCCCGAGCTCCCCGAAGTCGCCGTCTACCTCGAAGCGCTCGACCGCCTCGTCCGCGGGCAGCCGCTGGTGAAGCTGCGGCTGGGCAACCCGTTCGTCCTGCGCACCGTAGACCCCCCGCCCGCCGAGCTCGCCGGCCGGCGCGTGACCGGGCTGCGGCGTCTCGGCAAGCGGATCGTGATCGCGCTGGAGGGCGAGCTCTTCGTCGTGATTCACCTGATGGTCGCGGGACGCTTCAAGTGGCTGCCGCCGGGCGCGAAGCTGCCGGGGAAGATCGGCCTGGCCGCGCTCGACTTCCCCGAGGGCACCCTCGTGCTCACCGAGACAGGGACCAAGCGCCGCGCGTCGATCCACCTGGTGCGGGGAGAGGAGGCGCTGCGGGCGATGGACCGCGGCGGGCTGGAGGTGATGGGCTCCACGCCCGAGCGGTTCCGCGAGGCGCTCACGCGCGAGCGGCACACCCTCAAGCGCGCGCTGACCGACCCGCGCCTCTTCAGCGGGATCGGCAACGCCTACGCGGACGAGATCCTCCACCGCGCCCGCCTTTCGCCGCTGAAGCTGACGACCAGCCTCGACGACGAGGAGCACGCGCGGCTGCACCGGGCCACCATCGACACGCTGGCCGACTGGACCGACCGCCTCCGCCGCGAAGCCGGCGCGGGCCTGCCGGAGAAGGTGACGGCGTTCCGCGAGGGGATGGCGGTGCACGGCCGCTACGGCCAGCCGTGCCCCGACTGCGGCACGCCCGTGCAGCGGATCGTGTACGCCGAGAACGAGACCAACTACTGCGCCCGCTGCCAGACCGGCGGCCGCCTCCTGGCCGACCGCGCGCTCTCGCGCCTGCTCAAGGGCGACTGGCCCCGCTCCCTGGACGAGCTGGAGTAGGCCGAGGGTCGCGAGTGCCGGGTCGCGATGGGCTCAAGCCCCTCGCTGGGAACGACGGAAAGCCTCGCAAACCCCCGCGAGGCTTCAACCGCGCAAACCCGATCGCTCGTCCGCCTCGCAACGTAAAGTTCACCCTCTCCCAGACCTGGGAGAGGGTTGCCGCTCTAAGGCGGCGGGTGAGGGCCCCGCGCGGAAGCCTGCCGAAGCGCACCGGACCCTGCGTGCCTTCCGTCGCGCGAAGCGCTGGGGTGTTGGCGGGCGTCGCCGCGATCAATCCGCCGCCACCGGCTCCCCGACCTCCGCCGCTTCTTCCGACGTGGGCGCCTCCGCCGCGCTCGCGGCCTCGCGCTCCCGGCGCAACTGCTCGTCGGCCAGCGCGGCGTGGGCGGCGGCCAGGCGCGCGATGGGGACGCGGTACGGCGAGCAGGAGACGTACTGCAGCCCCACGCGGTGGAAGAACTCGATCGAGCGTGGGTCGCCGCCGTGCTCGCCGCAGATCCCCAGCTTCAGGTCGGCGCGCGCCTGCCGCCCCAGCCGGCACGCCATCTCCACCAGCTTTCCCACCCCACCCACGTCCAGCGACTGGAACGGGTCGTCGGGGATGATGCCCTCCTCCACGTACACGGGCAGGAAGCGCCCCGCGTCGTCGCGCGAGAGCCCGAACGTCGTCTGCGTCAGGTCGTTGGTGCCGAAGGAGAAGAACTGCGCCTCCGCCGCGATCTCGTCGGCCGTGAGCGCGGCGCGCGGCAGCTCGATCATCGTCCCCACCAGGTAGGGCACGCTCGTCCCCGCCACCTCGAACACCTCCTCGGCCACGTCGTCGACGATCCGCTTCTGCCGGCGCAGCTCCTCCACGGTGCTCACCAGCGGCACCATGATCTCCGGGAAGACGCGCACCCCCTCGCGCGCCACGTTCACCGCCGCCTCGAAGATCGCCTGCGCCTGCATCCAGGTGATGTCGGGGGAGGTGATCCCCAGCCGGCAGCCGCGGTGGCCCAGCATCGGGTTGGTCTCGTGGTGCTGCTCCACCCGCATGCGCAGCTTCACCGCCGGCTGCCCCGTCTTGCGCGCCAGGTGCTTGATCTCCGAGTCGCCGTGGGGGAGGAACTCGTGCAGCGGCGGGTCCAGCAGGCGGATGGTCACCGGCAGCCCGTCCATCGCCCGGAAGATCCCCTCGAAGTCGCCGCGCTGCATCGGCAGCAGCCGCGCCGCGGCGATGGCGCGCCGGGCGCCGCTGTCGGCCAGGATCATCTCGCGCACGGCGTCGATGCGGTCGCCCTCGAAGAACATGTGCTCGGTGCGGCAGAGCCCGATCCCCTCGGCCCCGAAGCGGCGCGCCACCCCGGCGTCGTGCGGCGTGTCGGCGTTGGTGCGCACTCCCAGCCGGCGGAAGCCGTCGGCCCACTCCATCAGCCGCCGGAAGTGCTCGGTGAGCTCGGGCTCGGCCGTGGGCACCTGCCCCAGGATCACCCGCCCCGTGCTGCCGTCCAGGGTGATCCAGTCGCCCTCGCTGACGGTGACTCCGTGCACGGTGAAGCGGCGCCGCGCCTCGTCGACCTCGATCTCGCCGGCACCCGCGACGCAGCACTTCCCCATCCCGCGGGCGACGACGGCCGCGTGGCTCGTCATCCCCCCGCGGCAGGTGAGGATCCCCTGCGCCGCCACCATCCCGTGGAAGTCGTCGGGGCTGGTCTCGCGCCGCACCAGGATCACGGGGTCGCCGGCTCCGCGCTCGGCCGCCTCGTCGGGGTTGAACACCACGTGCCCCGACGCCGCGCCCGGCGAGGCGGGCAGCCCCGTGGTGAGCACGTGCACCTGGGCGTCGGGGGCAATGGTGGGGTGCAGGAGCTGGTCGAGCTGCTCCGGCTGCACCCGCAGCACCGCCTCCTCGGGGGTGATGAGCCCCTCGTCCACCATCTCCACCGCCATGCGCACCGCCGCGCGGCCCGTGCGCTTGGCCGAGCGCGTCTGCAGCAGCCACAGGGTGCCGCGCTCCACCGTGAACTCCAGGTCCTGCGCGTCGCGGTAGTGCCGCTCCAGCAGCCGCTGCGCCTCCAGCAGCTCCCCGTACGCCTTCGGCATCACCTCGCCCATGCGCGCGATCGGGAGCGGGTCGCGGATGCCGGCCACCACGTCCTCGCCCTGCGCGTTCACCAGGAACTCGCCGTAGAACGCCTTCTCGCCGGTGGACGGGTCGCGGGTGAAGCAGACGCCCGTGGCGCTGTCGTCGCCCATGTTGCCGAACACCATGGTGCAGACGTTCACCGCCGTCCCCAGGTCGTCGGAGATGCCGTTCACGCGCCGGTACGCCTTCGCGCGCGGCGTGTCCCAGCTCCGGAAGACGGCGTGGATGGCGCCCCAGAGCTGGTCCTGCGGGTCGTCGGGGAAGGCCTGACCGGTGGCGGCCTTCACCAGAGCCTTGAACTCGCCGGTGAGACGGCGCAGGTCGGCGGCGGAGAGCTCGGTGTCCTCACGGACGCCCCGTTCCCGCTTCATCTCCTCGATCAGCCGCTCGCAGCGGCCGGCGGGGACGCCCAGCACCACGTCGCCGTACATCTGCACGAAACGCCGGTAGCTGTCGAAGGCGAAGCGCTCGTTCTCCGTGCGCTCCGCCAGCGCCGCGACCGTCTCGTCGTTGAGCCCCAGGTTCAGGATGGTGTCCATCATCCCGGGCATCGAGAACTTCGCCCCCGAGCGCACCGAGACCAGCAGCGGGTCGGGCCCGCGCCCGAAGCTCTTCCCCGTGGCCTCCTCCAGTCGCTTAAGCGCCGCGCCGACCTCCTCCGCCAGCCCCGCGGGGTCGTCGCCGGAGCGCAGGTACAGGCGGCAGACCTCGGTGGTGATGGTGAAGCCGGGGGGGACGGGAACGCCGATGCGCGCCATCTCGGCCAGGCCGGCGCCCTTGCCGCCCAGGAGGTCCTTCATCTCCTGGCTGCCCTCGGTCTGGCCCGCGCCGAAGAAGTAGACGTAGCGGGTGGACATGTGTCGGTCTCGGGGTGGTCGGGAACCAGCGACAGCGTGCCGTTTCGAGGCAAGAATGGTTCCGGCCCCCGCCTCACGACATCGGGGGGATGCGGTGGAAGAAAGGTGGTGCGATGGGCGACGGGCGCGAGAGTGCTCCTGTTGATCAACCGCCACTGGCCGTCATTCTGAGGCCCGGCCACGGGGAACCGGCCCTGGCACGAAACTCCGCAGGGCCGAAGAATCTTCTCACCTTGCCACGTGGGCCGGGCGCGGCAGCGGCACGGATGCCGGTTCGGGCCGTCGTTGATCGGAAGCCGGTGCTTGCGCCGCCGCCGTCGCCCGGTAGCTTCCCCGTCGCTCGGGACCGGTGATGCGGGGGAGATCGGGGATGACCGGACGATGGATCGCGGCCGCGCTGCTCGCCGTGACGCTGGCCGCGTGCGGGGACGACGACCGGCGCGGCGCGGCGCCGGAGCGGGCGGCCGCGCCGGCCGACAGCGCCGTGGCCCCGCCGCCGCCGCTCGCGCTGCAGCTGGACGTCCCCGCGCGGGTGCGCGCGGGCGAGCCGGTCCCCGTGACGGCGACGCTGGTGAACGAGGGGCGCGGCTCCGTGCGGCTGGAGCTGGGCGGCCGCCCCGAGCGCCCGTCGCTCGACGTCGTGGTGACCCGTCCCGACGGCAGCGAGGTCTGGCGCCGCAGCCGCCACGAGGAGCTCCCGTCCGCCGCCGTCCCGTGGACGATCCGGCCCGGCGAGGTGATCGGCACCGGCACCGCCTGGGACCAGCGCGACGACGACGGCGCCCCCGTCCCCCCGGGCACCTACCACGTCCGCGGCATCCTGCCGGCGGCCCCGCGCGACCTGGCGACCGAGGCCAGGCCGCTGGTGGTCGCCCGCCCGTAGCGAACCCGTCTTTTCCAGAGGAGGAGCGCTTGGCCATCACCCCAGTGGAAGCTTCCGAGCACGTCGACTGGCCCGAGTTCGCGGTCGCCGACGACATCGCGCAGACGCTGGACGACATCGAGGAGCGGATCGACCGGGCCGTCGCCCGCGGCACCGCGCAGACGGGAGAAGACGAGGAGGGCCGCACCGTGCTGAGCGTTTCGCTCGCGGTGGACGACGACCTCCGGGAGTGGTACGCCGGCCTCCCGGAGTGGGGGCAGACGCTCCTGCGCGACACCCTCGCCCGCCGCTACGTGGCCGCCGGGTGGGAGAAGGCCGAGATCGACTGGGACGGGGACGTGATCCAGCTCCACTTCCCCCGCCCGGAGCTGGAGTGATTTCGGATCCGGATGATCGGCGAGCGCTTGCTGTCATTCCGAGGCCCGGCCACACGAAACCGGCATTCGCACGGATCGTAGCAGGGCCGAGGAATCTTCTCACCTCGTCACGTGGGCCGGGCGCGGCAGCGGCACGGATGCCCGCCCGCCTCGTTGCTCGTCGTTCATCCGGACCTGGTATGACCCCGGATCGCACGTGCTGACCGGAGGGTGACATGAGCACACTGCGTGGAAAGGTCGCCGTCGTCACCGGCGCCAGCCGGGGGATCGGCCGCGCCATCGCCGCCGTGCTGGGCGAGCGCGGCGCCACCGTCTACGTCACCGGCCGCAGCACCCGCGGCGGCCCCACGACCGAAGGCCTGCCGGGCACCATCGAGGACGCCGCCGAGGAGGTGACCGCGCGCGGCGGCGAGGGCGTCCCGGTCCGCGTCGACCACACGGTGGACGCCGAGGTCGAGGCGCTCTTCGCCCGCGTGGCTCGCGAGCGGGGGCGGCTGGACGTGCTGGTGAACAACGTCTGGGGCGGCTACGAGGAGGCGCCGACCGGCATGCGCCCGGTGCCGTTCTGGGAGTTGCCGCTGGAGAAGCACTGGCGGCTGATGTTCGTGGCCGGGCTGCGCGCGCACTTCATCGCCAGCGCCCACGCCGTGCCGCTGATGCTGCCGCAGCGCGCGGGGCTCATCGTCAACACCGTCGCGTGGTCGTACGGCGACTACATCCTGGCCCTCACCTACGACGTGGTGAAGGCGGCCGTCGTGCGCATGGCGTTCGGGATGGGGCGCGAGCTCCAGCCGCACGGGATCGCGGCCGTCGCGCTCGCCCCCGGCTTCACCCGCACCGAGCGGGTGATGGCCGCGCACGCCATGCACCCTTTCGACCTGGGCGGCACCGAGTCCCCCGAGTACGTCGGCCGCGCCGTCGCCGCGCTGGCGGAAGACGCCAACGTGCTGGCGAAGACCGGCCAGTCCCTCACCGCCGGAGACCTCGCCCGCGAGTACGGCTTCACCGACGCCGACGGCACCCAGCCGCCCGCCTGGCGCATGCCTGTTGCTTGAGCGATCGAGCGAGAAACCTTGCGTTTGCGATTGGGTGTGTTCTATGCTTTGCTCCCCGGATGATTCGATTGCGAAAAGATGTCCGGTCCGAGTACGCCACGTTAGCAGCAGTGGCAGGCGCAATCCTGAGTAGCTCCCCCACACCTTCTTTTGTCCCATGACCGACGATTTCCGACGCCAGCTCTTTGCGCATGCGCAGACTGCCATCGACCGCGCGGGGCGTGCTCTCTCTGAAGCCGCTACGCAGCAGTACCTGGTTTTGCCTTTCATCCAACTTCTAGGCTACGACCCGCTCGATCCTGATGAAGTGATTCCGGAAGCGCATGCGTCGTTTTCCGACAAGTTCAAGAACAGGGTGGATTACGCGATCTGTCAGAACCGGGAGCCGGTGATCGCGATCGAATGCAAGAAGGTCGGGACTCTTGCCGAGGCGAATCGTGGCGAACTGAAGGGTTATTTCAATGCCGTCCCGTCTGTTAAACTGGGCATTTTGACCGATGGCCTCGTTTACCAGCTCTTCACGGATACGGGGCTGGAAAACATGATGGACGACGAGCCGTTCGCAGTGATCGATCTGTCGGAAGTCTCGCGTGAACAGATCAACGACGTCGGCTTCGATGCTTTGCTGCGGCTCCGGAAAGGAACGTTCGACCCGGCGAACGTCGGCGCCGATGCCCGCCGCAAGATGTACCTGGCGAGCTATGTGGAGACTCTAGAGCGTAACTTCGAGCAGCCTGACGAGCGGCTTGTCCGAGTATTGATGGACATCAACGGTGTTGGCGGACGCCGCACAGGCCGACTGGTTGAAGAACACGCCTCCATCATCGCCGATGCGGTACAAGCGCTTTTCGACAAGAAGATCCTTGCCCGCGTCGGCTTTGCGGAGAGGCAGGATCTGGTTCGAATGCGCCCTGAAATCCCCACCGCGCCCCTACCTCCTCAACCGGAAGACGCCCCCGCGCCCGTTGCCGGGGAGGAGGGGGTAGTTACAACGGAAACGGAGCAGTTCGTCTACGATTATGTCAGGACGCGCCTTCCGTTTCTGATCGAGCGGGACGAGGCGCTGTTCGGGAAGATATCGCTGGTGAAGCCGATGGATTACAAGACCGTCTTCTCGGTCTATTACAAACAGGAGCGGAAGGGCAAGCTCTTCAACTTCCGTGAAGGGACGTCGGGACCCCGTTACCGCTTCGAGTTCGTCGCCCTCGGGGCAGGAAACGATATTGCGACGGACACGCTGTCGGATATCGACGAGAAGCTGCTGGCGTCGTTCATCGCACGAGTGAAAGAACTCGGCTGAGAGCGTCCAAAGGCTGCCGAGAATAACGCCGGCTCAAAAACAACGCCCCCGTGCCGTACGCGGCTCGGGGGCGCCGTGTTAACGCTAACCGCTCCGTTCGCCTACTCCTCCGCCATGAACGGGTACTCGAAGCTCCGCGGCGGGCGAAGGTTGCCTTGATGGCGGGGGAGATCTAGCGCATCAGGTTCAGAATGGAGCTTGCCTTGTCTTTGGCGCCGCCGGCCTGGCACATGCCCGCGGGCTGAGCGGCTTCGCTTCGGCACGGGCGAGGTGGCGCAACACGTAAGGGCGTGTTATACAGGAGGTTTGTGGACGATGGAGCGGGCCCGGCCGCTGCCCCGCCTCTGACCGGCCCGCCCTCCGCCTCCGGAGCGCTCGGATGCACACCGACACCCTGCCCAAGACGATTCGCCCGTTCGGCCACGTCAACGCCGAAGAAGACGACCTGCTGGTCGAGGCGTTCCACCACGTTCCCCACGCCGAGCTCGCGACCGACCAGGAGACCACGATCCTGGTGGGGCGCCGGGGCGCCGGGAAGACGGCGCTGGGAGTGTACCTGAAGCGCCTCCGCCCCGACCTGTACAGCGTCACCCTCGACATCGACAAGAAGAAGGCGCTGGCCCAGGTCATCCTGGCCATCGACACGGCGCTCAAGGAGAGCCGCTCCACGTCCAGCGACCTCATGGCCGACCTGTGGACGTTCGTGATCTGGACCAAGACGGCCATGCGCCTGTGCGAGCACCCGGCGTTCGCCGGCTTCGAGGGGCGCGAAGACCTCAAGGTGTGCCTGGAGCTCCTGGGGATCGACGACCGCGCCCAGATCCTGGCCCACCTGAAGGAGTTCTTCGGCCGGCCGGGCCCCGATGGGGCCCGCCCCAGCATCAACCAGGCGCTCCTGGCGGTCTCGGCCACCCTCGACTCCGAAGAGTTCCAGGAGCTGCAGCGCCAGATCCGCCGCTTCCTCGACCAGGGCAACGACATCCTGGCGGTCATCGACACCATCGAAGACTACCGCGTGCGCGAGCCCAGCGTCGACCAGGCGCTTGCGGGCCTGCTGGCGGCGGTCTCGGCGTTCGGGGGATCGACCCCGCACCCCCGCTTCCACGTGAAGTGCTTCTTCCCCGCCGAGATCTACCCCTACATCACCACGGCGCGGGCGGTGAACCTGCGCAAGATCGACCAGCGCCTCCAGCACCTGAAGTGGACGCCGCGGCAGCTGTTCGTGATGCTCTGCCGCCGGCTGGCCGCCTGGCTCGAGGCGCACCTGCCGGAGACGTTCGACGGGATGAGCACGGGGCTGGACTGGAGGGACCTGCACGCCGTTCGGGAGCGGGTCTGGACCCGGGTCTTCCCGCCCTTCGTCAAGAACCGGCGCGGGATGGTGGAGGAGAGCTTCCTCTACATCGCCCGGCACACCCACCTGCACCCGGGCCACCTGATCTGGATGTGCAACCGGATCGCGCAGCTCGCGCGGGAGGCGGGCGCCTTTCCCCCCGTGGTCGCGCCCGAGCACGTGGTGGCGGGAGTCCGCAACATCGAGAGCGAGGTCGCCAACTCGATCATGGCGCCCTACCGGGCCATCTACCCCAACATCCACGAGGTGGTGACCTCGGCCTTCCGGCAGTCGCCCCCCATCCTGCGCATCAGCGACGCGCTCCGGCTCTACCGCAAGGCCGCGCAGGTGTGGCCCCGGGAGTACATCGCCATGGACGACTGGACGCTGATCACCATGGCGGCCGAGGTGGGCGCCATCGGCAAGGTGAGGAAGCAGACGAGCCAGTACCACGTGGCGCAGTTCCGCTACCACATGGACGCGGAGCTGACCTTCGAGAAAGACGACCTCTGTGCCATCCACCCCGCGTTCTACCGGCTGTTCGAGACCACCAGCGACCCGGCGGACTCCCGCACCGTCTGCCCGATCGTGATCACCGACGAGGCCGACGACGACTGATTCCTGCATGCGGGGATTCGGTGTGCAGCCCGAAAGCAAAACGGTGTCATCCTGAGGGAGCGTCCTCACGAGACTTCCCTCCGCACCAGAGGTTGGACGCTCCCGAAGGATCTGCGGGTCGGATTCGAGCGTGAGCCGGGCTGACGCTCAATCCCAACCCGCAGATCCTTCGTCGCCGCCCCGCAATCACTCCATTCCGCCAGTTCAGCGCAGCGGCTCCTCAGGATGACAACACGGGGGTGGACAATGCCCCGGATTCGGTATGAGCCCTACAGGTTCGCGTAGGCCAGCGCGATCAGCGCGGCCACGGCCGTGGCCAGCGGCAGCCCCAGCTCGAAGAGCCCCACCAGCACCAGCATGGAAGGGCGCCGGAACACGCGCTCGATGAGCTCCAGCCGGTGCCGGATGGCGATCGTGTCGCCCGCGCCGGAGCGCAGGTCCGCCTCCAGGCGCTCGATCTCGGCCCGGTAGCGCGCGTGCCAGTCGAGGCCGTCGAGCACCGCGTGCAGCACGAAGGCGAAGGTCAGGTACAGGATCACCAGGGCGACGATGCGCAGCAGGATGATGCGGTCGCCCGACGAGAACTCGATCCCGAGCGTGGTGATCCGGGTGGGAACGATCCCCGAGGCCCCGATGGCGATGGCGATGATGCTGGCGACGAGCAGCGCGCGCCGCTCCTTCCGCACCTCCTCCCCGAGCGGCGAGTAGAGCGCGGAATCCCTCTCTGTCGGATGCACCGGCCCACCTCCGTGCGAGGGCGTGCAGCTGGGCCGGGAGCGGTCGGGGCCCGCGGCCGCGGTGCAGGGAGATAGGAAACGGCCGGCGAATCGGCAACCCCGCTCTCCTCACGGGCGTCCGGAAGCCGTCACTTCGCCGCCGGCACCCGGCTTCCGCCGGGGATTCGCTGGAGAACTGCGCTTCGGCAGCGGGTTCAGGCGCTCCTTCAGCTTCGACGCGGAGCGGCTACGGCCCGGGCGCGATTCCGGCGCGGTTCCGGGCGCGGGGGAAGAGGAAAGGCCGCCCCGGAAGAACCAGGGCGGCCGGAAGAAGCGGGGGAAGCGCTGACTACTCCTCCGCCATGAACGGGTACTCGAAGCTGCGCGGCGGGGCGAAGGTCTCCTTGATGGCGCGGGGGCTGATCCAGCGCATCAGGTTCAGGATGGAGCCCGCCTTGTCGTTGGTGCCGCTGGCCCTGGCGCCGCCGAACGGCTGCTGCCCCACCACCGCGCCCGTCGGCTTGTCGTTGATGTAGTAGTTCCCCGCCGCGTTGCGGAGCGCCCGGTCCGCCTCCACCAGCGCTCGGCGGTCGTTCGCGAACACCGCGCCGGTCAGCGCGTACGGCGTGGTCTCGTCCACCACCTTCAGCGTCTCCGCCCAGCGCGCCTCGGGGTAGACGTGCAGCGAGACCACCGGCCCGAACACCTCCTCGCACATCAGCCGGTACGCCGAGTCGGTCACCTGCACCAGCGTGGGCTCGATGAAGTAGCCCCGCGAGTCGTCGAACCCGCCGCCGGCCACGATCTCCACGTTGTCGGCCCCCTGCGCGTGCTTGATGTAGCCGCTGATCTTGTCGAACGCCTTCCGGTCGATCACCGCGCCCATGAAGTTCCGGAAGTCGGCCGGGTCGCCCACCTTGATGCGCCCGATCATGTCCAGCGCCCGCTCGCGCACCGCCGGCCAGAGCGAGTCGGGGACGTAGATGCGGCTGGCCGCGCTGCACTTCTGCCCCTGGTACTCGTAGCCGCCGCGCACGATGGCCGCCGCCAGCGCCTCGGCGTCGGCGCTGGCGTGCGCCACGATGAAGTCCTTGCCGCCCGTCTCGCCCACCAGCCGCGGGTAGGCGCGGTAGCTCGCGATGTTCTCGCCGACGGTCTTCCAGATCGACTGGAACACCGTGGTGGAGCCCGTGAAGTGCACCCCCGCCAGGTTGCGGTCGTTCAACAGGATGCCGCTGGTGGCCACCGGGTCGCCCGGGACGAAGTTGATCACCCCCGGCGGCAGCCCCGCCTCCAGCAGCAGCCGCATGATGTACCAGCCGCTGTAGACCGCCGTGGCCGCCGGCTTCCAGATCACCACGTTCCCCAGCAGCGCCGGCGCCGTGGGCAGGTTCCCCGCGATCGAGGTGAAGTTGAAGGGCGTCACCGCGTAGACGAAGCCCTCCAGCGGGCGGTGGTCCAGCCGGTTCCACATCCCCGGCCCGCTCGCGGGCTGCTCCGAGTAGAGCTGCTGCGCGAACGCCGCGTTCCAGCGCCAGAAGTCGATCAGCTCGCAGGCTGCGTCGATCTCCGCCTGGTGCGCCGTCTTGCTCTGTCCCAGCATGGTGGCCGCGTTCAGCACCGGCCGCCACGAGGTCGCCAGCAGCTCCGCCGCGCGCAGGAACACCGCCAGCCGGTCCTCCCACGGCCAGGCCGCCCACTCGCGCTGCGCCTCCAGCGCCGCCTTCACCGCCTCGCGCACCTCGGCCTCGCCCGCCAGGTGGTAGCGGGCCAGCACGTGGCCGTGGTCGTGCGGCATCACCTGCGTCTCGGTGCGGCCCGTGCGCACCTCGCGCCCGCCGATCACCAGCGGGATCTCGATCTCCTCGGACTGCATCACCTGGAGCGCCGCCTTGAGCTCCTTGCGCTCGGGGGTGCACGGCGCGTACGAGAGCACCGGCTCGTTGCGGGGCTGGGGCACCTGCGGAATGCTATTCATCACCCGTCTCCTGTTGGTCCTGAGGGAGCCGGTAAGGTACGAAGGCGCACAAGCCCCCGCCACCGGAGGGGAAGTGCGAGAGTGGGTCCGGTCGCGGGCAGGGGGAAGCCGGAAGATTGACATTCGTCGGGTCACGGTGCTTATTGCGATCTGAAACATTTGTACCCCCGCCCACCACTCTGGAGGATCCCATGAAGAAGCTGAAGCTCGACATCGACGCGCTGAAGGTCGATACGTTCGAGGCCAGCGTCACGCTGCCGCAGCTCGGCACGGTCCACGGGCTCGTCGCTCACACCTCACCGGACGGCTGCGGCAGCCTGGATGGATGCCCCATGACGGTGGTCGGTTCCGAGCCCGGCGTTACCTGCCAGCTCGAGTGCACCGGCTCGTGTGGTTACACGTACTGCGCGTTCGACTGTCCGCACGGTCAGTCGAACGGTGACACCTGCGCCTGCGCGAGCGCCGTCACCTGCGCGCCGGACCCCGGCTGTTGACGACGCTGCGGCGCGCAGGGGCAAATAGCCGCCGCCGCTCGGCTTGACCCTCGGCCGGGGGACGGGTAAATTCCGTTCGGATATTCGCTTCCACCCCTGATCGCGAGACCATGAGCGTCGTCGAGAAGATCGAGGAATCGCTCGACGTGATCCGCCCCGCGCTGCGCGAGGACGGCGGCGACGTCGAGCTCGTCGGCTTCGACGACGGCGTGGTGCAGCTGCGCCTGGTGGGGGCGTGCAGCGCCTGCCCGATCTCCACCATGACGGTCAAGCAGGGGATCGAGCGCCGCCTGAAGACCGCCGTCCCCGAGATCCGCGAGGTCCAGGCGGTCTGACCCGTACCTCGCGCAGACGATCGTCCTCCCCCGCGCCCGCGACGGCCTCTGCCGTTCGCGGGCGAATGAATTCGCGGCAACAACTACACGAAGTCCGCCTGCGCGGACTTGCGGGCTGCGCCCGCGCGCTTCGCGCAACCGCGAAGAGGTTTCGCCGATCGAACCGTAGCCCGTCCCGCGCGAAGGGAGCCCGCGCAGGCGGGCTTTCGCAGTTGTTGCCGCGGCTTTCAGCCGCCTCCACTCATGCCGCCCGACGCGCCCCCGCTCGCCCCCGCGCCGCGTTTGTAGTATCCTACCGAAGCCGCATCGTCGCCTCCGGCGCGCAAGCTTCCGAGGCACGAGACCGTACTTTCGTACTTTCGCACTCTCGCACTTTCGCACTATGAACCCAGCAGAGCGTGACCAGGTCCTGCGGCGCGTGGCCGCGGCCCTCACGCAGGTGGTGCACCCCGACTCGGGCGAAGACGTCGTCTCCTCCGGCCGCGTCCGCGAGCTGGACGTGAGCGAGGACGGCGTGGTCCGCTTCCGCTTCGCCCTGCAGCCCAACGACCCCGGCAACCTGGTGCGCCAGTCGCGCTACGCCGCCGAAAAGGTCGAGGGCGTGCAGAAGGTGAAGATCGACATCGCGCTCCCCGCCGCGGGCGCGCAGACGCTCAAGCGCCCCGCGCGCGCACCCGGCTCCGTTCCCGCGCCCACCCCCAACCCGAACCTCCTTCCCGGCGTCCGCCACATCGTCGCGGTCAGCTCCGGCAAGGGCGGGGTGGGGAAGAGCACCGTCGCGGTGAACCTGGCCGTGGCGCTCGCGCAGGCGGGCCACCGCGTGGGCGTGCTCGATGCCGACATCTACGGCCCCAACATCCCCACCATGTTCGGCGAGCGGCGCCGCCCGGGCGTCCTGGGCGAGCGCGGCGCCGAGAAGATCGAGACGCTCGAGTCGCACGGCGTGCGGCTGATGAGCCTGGGCTTCCTGCTGGAGGAAGAGCAGCCGGCCATCATGCGCGGGCCGCTCATCTCCGGCATCCTCAAGCAGTTCCTGGAGCAGGTGGAGTGGGGCGAGCTGGACTGGATGATCGTGGACATGCCCCCCGGCACCGGCGACGCCCAGCTCTCGCTGGTGCAGACCATCCGCCTGGACGGCGTGGTGATGGTCACCACGCCGCAGGACGTCTCCACCGGCGACGTGCTGCGCGCCATCAAGATGTTCGAGCGGGTGAGCACGCGCGTGCTGGGCGTGGTGGAGAACATGAGCGGCTTCGTCTGCCCCTGCTGCGGCGAGCGCTACGAGATCTTCGGCCGCGCCGGCGGGCAGCGCCTGGCCATGCAGACCGGGGTGGAGTTCCTGGGCGAGGTCCCCCTGGAGATCCCCGTCCGCGAGGGCGGCGACGCCGGCGTCCCCATCGTCGTCGGCCAGCCCCACGCCCCCAGCGCCGAGGCCTTCCGGCGCATCGCCCAGCGCGTCGCCCAAGTGGTCGAGGCCCCCGCAGGCGCGGCACGGTAAGGACTGTTTTCCTGCGCCGGACTCCGGATCGCCGCGTAGTCGCCGTTTCGGTTGAAGCCTCGCGCGGTTTGCGAGGCTTTCCGCCGTCGTTGCCGCGGCTTCAGCCGCCCGGCAATCCCCGGCACCCCCCGGGCGAATCCCACCGCAACGAGAAGGGCGGCGGCCCGCATCGGCCGCCGCCCCTCCCGTCGCCGTTCCTCCGCCGTCTGCCCGTCAGTCCACCCAGTCGATCTCGATGGAGCCGATCGCCGCGTCGATGGAGATGTCGAGGCGGTAGCGCGCCTGGTCGTAGCCGCGCGAGTACCAGGCGTCGCCGCGCCGGGTCATCCCCGGCGCGTCGAAGCTGGTGAGGAACGAGTCCTTCTCGATCCGGACTCCCAGGCTCCGCGGCAGGCGCAGCGTCACCTCGCCCACGCCCATCTCGATGCTGGCCCGGGCGCTCCTGCTCCAGGCGCCGGTGAAGTCGAGCGTGGCCTCGCCCAGGCCGCCTTTGAACTCGAAGCGCTCGGCGCGCGCGTTGCCCAGCTTCTCAACCTCGATCTCGGCCGCCCCGGCCGAGATCTTCACCGTGCGGGCCGCCACCCGGTTCGGCTGGCTGAAGGAGATGCGCGACTCGCTGGCGCCGGTGGAGATGTCCACCGCCTCCAGCGCCAGCCCGCCCAGCTCCACCTCGGCCTCGCCCGCCCCGAACTCCAGCTCCAGCGCCATCGGCACCTGGGGCGAGAGCGCGATGGTCGCGCGGTCCTCGCGCCCCGAGCGCATGTCGTCGCGGCCGCGGCGGCGCACGTTCTCCAGCCCCAGCCGCAGGCGCCCGCTCTCGCGGTCGTACTCGGTGAGCGGCCGCCAGCGCTCCTCGTTGTAGCGCATGTCCAGGCGGTACAGCAGGTTGGAGCGCGCGGGCTCCACGGTGAGCCGCCCCGCCGCGTACCTGAGCTCCACGTCCAGCCTGCGCTCGCCCGCCAGCTGCCGCGCCGAGGTCACGCTGCGCATCTTCTGCCCGGCGGCGGGCTGGCACGCCACCACCGCCGCCATGAGCCCCGCCACCGTCGCCAGGCGCAGCGTCGTGCGGCGGCGCTCAGGCATGGACGCCTCCCGGCTCGGGGCCCGCGAACGGGTCGCGGTCGAAGAGGGGGTCGTACGCCGAGCGCGGCTTCCACGGCCACCCCGGGCGGGTGCCGGCGCGGGTCAGGAACACCGCCCCGAAGCCCACCGTGGCCGCCACCCAGAGCAGCAGGTTCCCCAGCAGCTCCAGCAGGTCGCCCAGCCACCCCAGGAACACCGTGAGCTCCAGCAGGTGCGCCACGAAGAGCGGCGCCAGCAGGATGGCGATGCCGGTGAAGGTGTAGGTGTAGGCGTTGCGCCGGCCGACCGCGTACGAGCCGCTGCGCTCGGCCGTGCGCTCGCCCAGGGCGTGCGCCACCGCCACCACCCCGTAGGCGCAGGCGGCCATCAGCGCCACCCAGAAGAGCGGCACGTACAGGATCAGCAGCGGGATGCCGATGATGGTGACCGCCAGCGCCACCATCCCCACGATGAAGGCCGGGATGGAGAGGAAGTTGGCCGCGAGCCCCACGCCCCCGGCGCGGAGCGTGTCGGTGCGCACCACGTGGCTCACCCGCTCGAGCTGCGGGAGCGCGTAGAAGATGAGCGCCGCGCCGAGCCCGGCCAGGATCAGCGCGAAGGTGAGGGTGGAGACGAGCCCCTGCGCCCCCTCGCCGAAGGAGCCCAGCCACCACGGCCCGTGCCGGAGGCCGAGGTTCTGGCCTCCCACGGGCCG
The DNA here is from genome assembly GCA_036389795.1 of Longimicrobium sp. Taxonomy (NCBI): domain Bacteria; kingdom Pseudomonadati; phylum Gemmatimonadota; class Longimicrobiia; order Longimicrobiales; family Longimicrobiaceae; genus Longimicrobium; species Longimicrobium sp. Next base: position 60,990 of record DASVWD010000096.1, on the reverse strand, counting down.
GCCGTCCCCGGCCGGCGCCGCCGCGTCGTCTTCGTCGCTGTTGACGCGCATCTCGCCGTGGACGCGGCCGCCCTCGTTGAAGAGCTTGCCGCCGCCGGTGACCACCGCGTCACCGTGGATCACCGCGCCGGGCGCCAGGGTCAGGTTCCCCTTCCCCACGGTCACGTCGCCCAGCACCTCGCCCTCGACCCGCACGTCGCCGAAGGGAGCCACCACGTCGCCCTCCACCACCTGCCCCTTCGGCACCGTCAGGCCGCCGAAGCCGATCCGGCCCTGCGCCGGCTCGGGCTGGACCGCGGCGGGGGCGGCTTCGGGCGCGGCCAGGGTGTCCTGCGCCGCGGCCGGGGCCGCGGCCAGGGCGCCCAGGAGCGCCAGCGCCGAAAGCTTGCCGATGTCAATACGCATGTGTCACACCCCCCATCGGGGTCCGAAGGAGACGAAGCATCGCCCAACCGGAGACCGGTATCGCGATCGCGAACAGGATCAGGGCGAGCGAGAGGCCCTGCGTGCCCCCCACCGCCTCGTTCCCCGTGGTCACCATCCACTCGAACACGGGGCTCTGCACCACGGCCTCGGTGGCGCGCACCACGGCGCCCCACGCGGCCTCGGTGAGCCACTCCTTCCCCACCCCCCACAGCGAGCCGATGCTCACCCCCGGGTAGCCCAGGATCCAGGTGAGCAGGGCGACGACCGGGGCCACCGGGGCCAGGATGCCGCCCAGCAGGAACGTCCACCCCTTGCGCGTCTTCGGCAGCCAGCGGCGCAGCCCCGCGGGGGCCGGCGCCACGGCGGGGTGGACGACCACCTGCGCCATCACGCGGTCGGCGAAGCCGGGCGAGGGGTCGAAGGAGGGGAGCGCGGCCAGCGCCGCCAGCACGGCGCGCGAGGCGTCCAGCTCGGCGGTGCACCGCTCGCAGGCCCGGACGTGCTGCAGGGCGCCCACCGTCTCCGCGGGGGAGAGGGTGCCTTCGGCGAGCTCCTCGAGCGTCCAGGGCGGCAGGTGGTCGGTCAGGTACGTCACGGGCACCTCGGCTGGGTCGTCACGCGTTCATGGTGCAGCATACGTCGGCTCCGGCCGGCTGGTTTCATCGGCTCCCCTCAGACCCGCGTGTGGGCGAGCATCTCCTGCAACTCCTTGCGACCGCGGTGGATGTACGTCTTCACGGTGCCCAGCGGCAGCGACATGATCTGGGCGATCTCCTCGTACGGGCGGTCCTCGATGTGCCTGAGCAGGATCGCCTGCCGGTACTCGGGGCGCAGCCGCCCGATCGCCTGCTCGATCTCGCTGCCCAGCTCGCGCGCCTCCAGGAGCTCCTCCGGGTTCTCGTCCTTCGACTCCACGGTGATGGAGGAGGCCTCGATCTCGTCGGCCGTGGTGGCGTAGCGCGAGCCGTCGATGGAGACGGTGGGCACTTCCTTCCGCCGCATCCAGTCGATGGTCAGGTTGGTGGCGATCTTGAAGATCCAACTCGAGAACTTGTACGCCGGGTCGTAGCGGTCGATGTGGTTGAACACCCGCACGAAGGTCTCCTGCGACAGGTCCTCGGCCTGCTCGCGGTCGCGCACCATCCGGTAAATGAGGGAGAACACCGGCCGCTGGTAGCGGCCGAGCAGCTCGCGATACGCCTTCTCGCTCCCTTTCTGGGCGCGGACGACGAGGTCGTGGTCCGAGACGGCGGTGGCGATCAATTCTAGGCTTCGGGTGAAATTTCCTACCCGGCGGCGGTGTACGGGCGGGCCCGGGCCGAAGTTTCAGCCTGGGCTCCAGCCTTGCCCGTCGGGGTAGGGGCGGGTAGTTTGCTGGCCTCTATTCTACACCGGGGAGCGGATTTACGTAATGCCAACCACGTCCACCCGGCCGGCGGCGCTGCCGGCGCCCGGGGAGAAGGCCGCCGCGGTGCGCCGGATGTTCGGCGCCATCGCGCCGCGCTACGACCTGCTGAACCACCTCCTCTCGGCCAACGTGGACCGGCTCTGGCGCCGGCGCGCGGTGGACGCGCTGGGGTGGGAGCGCTCGCCCGAGGGCCTCTATCTCGACAACTGCGCGGGGACGCTGGACCTGGCGGTGGAGCTGGCGCGGCGCGAGGGGTTCCGCGGCCGGGTGGTGGGGAGCGACTTCACCTTCGCCATGCTGGAGCGGGGGACGGGGAAGGTGGCGCGGCTCCCCGTGGAGCCCGCCTGCGCCGACGCGCTCCTGCTCCCCTTTCCCGACGCCGTCTTCGACGGGGCCACGGTGGGCTTCGGGGTGCGCAACCTGGCGGACCTGGACGCGGGGCTCGCCGAGATGGCGCGCGTGCTCAGGCCCGGGGCGCGGCTGGTGGTGCTGGAGTTCACCACGCCCGCCTGGCAGCCGTTCCGCGCGCTCTACCTCTTCTACTTCCTGAAGGTGCTCCCGGCGGTCGGGCGGCTGGTGTCGAAGCACGACTCGGCGTACACGTACCTCCCCGAGTCTGTGCGGCACTTCCCCGAGCCGCCGGCGCTCGCGGCGAAGCTGGAGCAGGCGGGCTTCGGCGGGGTCGGCTGGCGGACGCTCTCGGGCGGGATCGCGGCGCTGCACTGGGGGGAGCGCCGCTGATGCAACGCTTCTTCGCGCTCTTCGGAACACTGCTCTTCTTCTCGTTCGTCGCCTGCTGCGTGGCGTCGGCGCTGCTGCAGGTGATCGCGTGGACGCGGCACAAGAAGGAGGGGGCGCCGGTCAACCCCGGTGCGCTCTGGAAGCCGGAGGGCCACTTCGACGACGTGGGCCTCTTCCAGATGCGGCTCGCCAAGCGCGCGCTCCTGATCGGCGGCGTGATGTACCTGTCGTACGGGGTGATGATGCTGCTGGCCGGGGTGCTGATGCGGAAGGGGTGAGGCGATCAGGGCCGGGCCGGACGAGTGGCGGGGACTACCTTCTGACGACTTGATGATCTTCGAGAACCTGCGGGAGTTCCTGCGCCACCTGGACCGCACCGGGCAGCTCGTGCGCGTGGCCGAGCCGGTGTCGGTGGACCTGGAGATGGCGGAGATCGCCGACCGGGCGATGAAGCTGCCGGGGGGCGGGCCCGCGCTCTTCTTCGAGCGGCCGGTGCTGATGGACGGCACCGAGAGCGACATCCCCGTCGCCATCAACATCTTCGGCTCGTGGCGCCGCATCGCCGCGGCGCTGGGGGTGGACGACGTGGAGGAGCACGCCCGGCGGATCGCGGAGCTCATCAAGCCCGAGGTGCCCAAGGGGTTCTGGGCGAAGGTGCAGCTCCTGCCGAAGCTCGCCGAGCTGGCGAAGGTGCCGCCGCGGCCGTACAAGGGCCATCCGCCCTGCCAGGAGATCGTGCTGCGAGAGGGGGAGTTCGACCTGACGCGGCTGCCGATCCTGAAGACCTGGCCCCAGGACGGCGGGCCCTTCATCACCCTGCCGATGGTGGTCACCTGCGACCCCGAGACGGGGGGGCAGAACATCGGCATGTACCGCATGCAGGTGTTCGGGCCCGACTCCACGGGGATGCACTGGCAGCGGCACAAGGGCGGAGCGGCGCACTACCGCGCCTGGAAGCGCAAGCGCGGGGGGAGGATGCCCGTGGTCGTGGCCGTCGGCGGCGACCCGACGACGATGTACACGCCCACCGCGCCGCTGCCGCCGGGGATCGACGAGTACCTCTTCGGCGGGTTCCTGCGCCGCGAGCCGGTGCGGACGGCGAAGGCGCTGACGGCGGAGCTCACCATCCCCGCCGAGGCCGAGATCGTCCTGGAGGGCTACGTCGACACCGACGAGGAGCTGGCGGTGGAGGGGCCGTTCGGCGACCACACGGGCTTCTACACGCTGGAGGACTACTACCCGACGTTCCACGTGACCACCGTCACCATGCGGGCGGACCCGATCTACCCCGCGACGCTGGTGGGCCGGCCGCCGGTGGAGGACGTCTACCTGGGGGGCGCCACGGAGCGCATCTTCCTGCCGCTGGCGAAGCTCACCATCCCCGAGATCGTGGACTACCACATGCCGCCGGAGGGGGTGTTCCACAACCTGGTGTTCGTCTCCATCCGCAAGGAGTACCCGGGGCAGGCGTGGAAGGTGATGAACGGCCTGTGGGGGATGGGGCTGATGTCGCTGGCCAAGGTCATCGTGGTGGTCGACGACGTGGTGGACGTGCGCGACACCTTCCAGGCGTGGTGGTACACGCTGGGCAACATCGACCCCGAGCGCGACGTGCGCTTCACCCGCGGCCCCGTGGACGACCTGGACCACGCGGCGCAGCTCCCGGCGTTCGGGAGCAAGATGGGGATCGACGCCACGCGCAAGTGGCCCGAGGAGGGCTTCACGCGCCCGTGGCCCGACCTGATCGAGATGTCGGGCGAGGTGAAGCGAAAGATCGACCGCCTCTGGCCGCGCCTGGGCATCGGACCGGTGGATTGACGATGGAGCACGCGCCGACGGCCGATCCGTACGACTGGCGCACCTGGCCGCGCGACGGCAGGCGCCTCTTCCCGCCGCCGGGGGCGGCCAACGCCCAGATCTTCGCCGGGATGTGTGCCTTCTCCGCCGCGAGATGGGGTTTCGATCCCGACCGGCCGCGGAAGGACCGTCGCAACATCATCCGCGTGCTGAACAAGGTCGATGGCAGGTACGTCCAGGTGAACTTCGGCCGCCTGGTGAACGGGCGGGAGATCGACATTCGCGTTCGTGGCGGGTGCCGAGTTCATCCTGGCCGGGCTTGATGAAGTCCCCTTGCTCTGAACCGAGGTAGAGAACGTTGTCGATTGACGCGAAGCTGGAGCGCCTACACGAAGGGCAGCACATCCACGGGCGGGGGCGCCTGGTGGACTACTCCAACCTGGTGAAGCTGCCGCACACGATCTTCGCCATGCCGTTCGCGCTGGTGGGGGCGACCATCGCCTCGTACCACCACCCGATCTCGCTGCGGCAGATCCTGCTGATCCTCACCGCGTTCACCTCGGCGCGGTTCGCGGCGATGGCGTTCAACCGCATCGCCGACCGCGGGATCGACGCCCGCAACCCGCGCACGCAAATGCGCGAGATCCCCGCCGGGCGGCTGTCGGTGCGGCAGGCGGTCGTCTCGGTCGTCCTCTCCAGCGCGGTGTTCCTGGTGTCGGCGGCGCTGCTCAACCGCATCTGCCTGGTGCTGGCGCCGCTGGCGCTCGGGTGGGTGTTCTTCTACTCGTACACCAAGCGCTTCACCCGCTGGGCGCACCTGGTGCTGGGCTTCTCGCTGGCGATCGCGCCGGTGGGGGCGTACCTGGCCGTGGCCGGGCGCTGGAGCGAGCCGCCGGGGGCGCTGCTGGCGCTGGCCGGGGCGGTGCTCTGCTGGGTGGCCGGGTTCGACATCCTCTACTCGCTGCAGGACATGGAATTCGACCGCGCCGAGGGGCTGCACTCGGTCCCCGCGGCGCTGGGCGGGAGGCGGGCGCTGGCCGTCTCGCGGGTGCTGCACCTGCTCTCGGCGGCGGCGTTCGCGGCGCTCGGCTTCCTGCTGCCGGAGCTGGGGACGCTGTACCTGTTCGGCGTGGCCGTCATCGCGGTGATGCTCTTCTACGAGCAGAGCCTGGTGCGCGCGGACGACTTCTCGCGCGTGGACGCGGCGTTCTTCACCGTGAACGGCATCATCTCCGTGCTCTTCTTCCTGATCGTCCTGGTGGAGAGGCTCTTCGCGTGAGGACGTCGCCCGGCGCGCCGATCACCCTCGGGATCACGGGGGCGTCGGGGGCTCCGTACGCGGTGCGGCTGCTGCGCGCCTTCTGCGAGACCGGCACGCCGCTCCGGCTGATCGTCTCCACGTACGGCTGGCGGCTGCTGGCGGAGGAGAGCGGGATCGACGGGCTGGAGGCGCTCCGGGCAGCCACGGGCGACTGGGGCCGCGTGGAGCTGTACGACGCGCTGGACCGCGGCGCCACGCCGGCCTCGGGCTCCGCGCCGTCGCGCGGGATGGTGGTCTGCCCGTGCTCGATGGGCACCCTGGCCTCGATCGCCGCGGGGACGTCGCGCAACCTGGTGGAGCGCGCGGCGGACGTCGCCCTCAAGGAGCGCCGTCCTCTGGTCCTGGTCCCCCGCGAGACGCCGCTGTCGCTGGTCCACCTGGAGAACATGACCCGCCTGACGCGTGCGGGGGCGACGATCCTCCCCGCCGCGCCCGGCTTCTACCACCGCCCGCGCTCGGTCGACGACCTGGTGGACTTCGTGGTCGCGCGCATCCTCGACCACCTGGGGGTGGAGCATTCCGTCGGGACGCGGTGGAAGAGCGGGGAGCAGCAGGCGGGCGGATGAAGATCGGACTGATCTCCGACACGCACGGGCTGCTGCGCGCGCAGGTGTTCGAGGCGCTCGCGGGCGTCGAGCACATCCTGCACGCGGGCGACGTGGGCCCCGCGGAGCTGCTGGACGAGCTGGCGGCGATCGCGCCGGTGACCGCCGTGTGGGGGAACACTGACGGGTGGGACGTGCGCCGGCGGGTGCAGGAGGTGGCCGAGGTGGAGCTCGGGGGCGTGCGCTGCGTGGTCGTGCACGGGATGCAGCTCGGCTCGCCGACGCCGGAGAAGGCGGCTGCGGCCTACCCGCACGCGGGGCTGGTCGTCTTCGGCCACTCGCACAGGCCGGTCATCCGGCAGGTCGGCGCCACGCTCGCCGTGAACCCGGGGAGCGCCGGACGCCAGCGCTTCCGCGACCCCGTCACCTGCGCCGTCGCGGAGATCGAGGGCGGCAGGGTCGCCGCGCGGCTTATCGAGCTCGATCCAGCGCGGAAATAAACTCGCACGAGATTCGCTCCGTGGCTGCCATATGTTGAGCCAAATACAAATCGATGCAGCACTGCGTGCTATCCAGGGTTCGGTGGATAGCGCGTATGAGAACTTTAACTATTGGATCTATGGACGACTCACTTATAGCAAAGAGGAAATGGAGTTTTTTGTCGAAAAAGCTTTCATTCAGCTCCTTACCCTTTTGGAGCTCCTTGGCCTGAGTCGAACTTACGATCTGTTGCTTCAAAGGTATCAAGAGGCGAAGCAAATAGGTTTTGCAGAGATCAAGCGGGACCCAGAAGACGAGCCGTATCTATTTTGGATGCCAGTCTTACGGACGTTCATCGACTCTATACCGAGTTCGGGCAACGAAAATTCACCACCCGCCGTTCAGAAGGATCTTTCGTCCATTCTGAAAGCAATGCTGTTCCCTATCACAGATGAAAGCCTGTTCGCCACCCGGCCGATGAGCGAAGATGATGTCCATACCAGAATAGAGGGTATTCTCCGTGTAATCTTCCCCGACCTACAGAGAAAACCACGTATTAACAAGCCGATCAAGAGCTTTGAGCCTGATACGGGACTCCCGAGTATCCGAACGCTTATCGAATATAAGTTCGTATCAGACGAAGCTAGCGCAAAACGAGTTGCTGAGGAGATCCTGGCCGACACACGTGGATATATTTCCGCTGAGTGGGACACCTTTTTCTATGTGATTTATGAAACCGTTCGGGTCAAATCTCCGACCGAGTGGGAAAACCTACTGCGGAACTCTGGTGTTGTCGTCAGCACGTCGATAGTTGTGTTACACGGTGTTGAACCCAAGCCCGGTCAGAGCAAACCCGCGGCTCTTTCTCAAGCAATCCTAAACACAGAGTCAAGCGCATGATTCTACAGAGGTTAGCACTGTTCTCCGCAGTGCTTGTGGGTAGTGCACTGCCCGCGGCGGCGCAGGACACCGCGCGCGCGGCTCCCGCGCCCCCGCGGCCCTGGACCTCGCCCGACCCGGTGCTGCGGCGGATCTGGGAGATCGGGATGAGCCAGTCGCAGCTCGAGCCGCTGGCGCAGGCGCTGCTGGACAGCGTGGGGCCGCGGCTCACGGGCTCGCCCGGGCAGGACGACGCGCACCGGTGGGCGGTCGCCCGGTACCAGGGCTGGGGGATTCCCGCGCGCACCGAGCAGTACGGCACCTGGCGCGGCTGGCGGCGCGGCCACACGCACGTGGACCTGGTGCAGCCGCGCGTGCGCACGCTGGAGGCCACCATGCTGGCCTGGAGCCCGGGGACCGGCGGGCGGCCCGTCACGGCGGGCGTCGTGATCCTCCCCGACCTGGCCGACTCCGCCGCCTTCCGCGCCTGGCTCCCGGGCGTGGCCGGCAAGTTCGTGCTCGTCTCCTTCCCCCAGCCCACCTGCCGCCCCGACGACAACTGGGCGAAGTGGGCCACCCCCGCCTCGTTCGAGCGGATGAAGGCCGCGCGGCAGGCCGCCCTCGCCGCGTGGAACCAGCGCGTCCAGAAGACCGGCCTCGCCGCGCGCGACCTGCCCGCCGCGCTGGAGCGGGCCGGCGCCGCGGGCGTGCTCACCCACCTGTGGTCGCAGGGGTGGGGCGTCGACAAGGTGTTCCAGGCGCGCACCGAGCGGGTGCCCAGCCTGGACCTGAGCTGCGAGGACTACGGCCTGGTCTTCCGCCTGGCGCAGAACGGCCAGGACCCCGTGCTCCGGGTCGACGCCGAGTCGCAGGCGCTGGGAGACGTCCCCGCCGTGAACACCATCGCGGAGGTGCGCGGGCGGCGGCTCCCGGGCGAGTACGTGGTGCTCTCCGCGCACTTCGACTCGTGGGACGCCGCCTCGGGGGCCACCGACAACGGCACCGGCACCATCGTGATGATGGAGGCCATGCGCATCCTCCGGCAGGTCTATCCCAACCCCCGGCGCACCATCCTGGCCGGGCACTGGAGCGGCGAGGAGCAGGGGCTGAACGGCTCGCGCGGCTTCGTGGCCGACCACCCGCAGGTGGTGCAGGGCCTGCAAGCGCTCTTCAACCAGGACAACGGCACCGGGCGCATCGCCAACTTCTCGTTCCAGGGCTTCACGCGCCTGGGCCCGACGGTGCGCGGCTGGCTGGCGAAGCTCCCGCCCGAGCTCACCGACAGCCTGCAGATCGCCGACCCCGGCGCGCCGAGCGCGGGCGGCACCGACAACGCCTCGTTCGTGTGCGCGGGGGTGCCGGCGTTCGGGCTGGGGTCGCTGTCGTGGGACTACGGCACCTACACCTGGCATACCAACCGCGACACCTACGACAAGATCTCCTTCGACGACGTGCGGCGGAACGCGGTGATGGTGGCCATGCTGGCGTACCTGGCCAGCGAAGAGCCCGAGCGGCTGCCGCGCGACCGCCTGGCCGAGCTGCCGCCCAACCCGCAGACGGGCCAGCCGCGACAGTGGCCCACCTGCCAGGAGCCCGCCCGCTCCGCCGCGCAGAGCACGCGCTAGGAATCGCTGGAGCAAAGACGTCGAGCCCCTCGCCAAGCGATCCGGCGAGGGGCTCGCTGTTCGTCATCGACCGCAAACAGCAACTGCGGTGTTTGGGCGTGTCCCTCCGCTGCGCTCCGGGCCGGGCTGCGCGCGCGGTAGGGCAGCAAACAACGCTGCCTAACCGCGCCGGGCCACCGCCGCCACATAACCCCCGTGGCGGCGGCGTCTGGCCCTCCGGGCGCGCATCCCTCACGCAAGTCGTTGTCGCGGGATACAGTTCCGTAGGGGCGAGCATGCGAGTCCGTGCGGTTCCTTATCGGCGCCTGACTCCGCCGCTCGCGCACCCGCTGGCATCCTCCGGTCGAGGCATGCCTCGACCCTACGGCACGTGCGTGCAGCCGCGTGAGCCTGCCTGGACGCGCAGAAAAAGCTCCCTCCACCGCGCAGCGGGGGAGGGCGGGGGGAGGGGGCTGCCGGCGGCCGCGCGAGTGCCGGCGAATCGCCCCCTCACCGGCCCGTCGTGTCGCCCGCGGCTCCGCCGCCGGCGGTGTCGCGCTGCTGGAACGACTGGATCAGCGAGTCGACGTTCGGCTGCGCGGCGCGGGCGCTGTCGGTCTGCGGGGCGCCGCCCACCGCGCGCAGCGTCACCAGCGCCACCTCGGGCGGGTGGCCGAAGCGCACGGGGACGAAGCTGTACCCCACCCCGCAGGTGGCGAAGACGGTGCTGCCGCGCAGCCGCCAGATGCGCGTGCGGCCGGGGTCGGGCGTGCCGGGGAGGATGGTGGTGTTGAACCAGGTGAGCCGCGGCGTCCCCGGCACCTCCACCTGCCCGCAGAAGGTGTGGCCCGCCAGCAGCGCCGCGTAGCGGTCGCGCGGGACGCCGATGGCCGCCACCGGCATGTGCGACAGCAGCACCAGCGCCGGGATGCCGCCGTAGATCTCCGCCTGGCGCCACTCGGGGCGGCGCACCACGTACGGCTCCACCCCGCCCACGTACGCCGTGTCGCCGCCGCGGATCACCGGCGTGCGGCTGTTGCGCAGCACCTGCACCCCCGCGCGCTCCAGCTCCGCCACCGTGCGGATCATGTTGCTGTCGGGCTCCTCGGGCTGGTCCAGCATGTCCCGGTCGCCCAGCACCGCGATCGTCCGCCGCCCCTTCAGCGGCGCCAGCACCCGCCCCAGCGCGCCGAAGTCGCCCCCGCGCCCCACGTAGTCGCCCAGCAGCACGATCAGGTCGGGGCGCGACTCCAGCGCCCGGCGCACGGCCGCCGCCGCCACCCGCTCGTTGTCGGCCCACATCCCCAGGTTGAAGTCCGAGAGCGCGGCGATGCGCATCCCGCTCCACCCGGGCGGCAGGTCCACCACCTCGATCTCCACCGGGGTCACGCGCACGTTCTCGGGCGCGGCCACGCCATAGAGCTCGCGCGGGTCCTCCTTCTGGCGCGCGCTGTCCGCCGCCGCGCTCCTGTTCGAAGACGCGTCACGGCCTCCGCACGCGGCGGTGAGGGCGAGCAGCAGGAAGAGGAGCGGGGAGCGCCGGGTGCTCCGCATCGGGGTCGTGGGCTCGGGGTCCAGAGGTCGGGGTTCCACGCGGGACGGCGTCCGCACGCGCAACCCGTGTGCCGGGCCCTGATCTTACGCCGAGAGGGGGAGCGCGTCCACGCGCTCGGGAGGGCAGGTGCTCCGCAGCTCGCCGGGGCGCAGACGGAACCAGCGGGCGAGCAGGAGGATCTCGTCCACCTGGTGGCGGGCCACCAGCGCGCCCTTGGGCTCCGGGCGGCCGAAGTGCTCCTCGCACAGCCGCGAGAGCCGCCGCCGCTCGGCGTGGGTCTGCGGGGCGGGGACCGCCGCGCGCACGGTGCCGCGGCGCACCAGGTACACGCGGTCGTCGCCCGCCGCGCCGGGGACGTGGTAGAGGAAGGTGAGGCCGTCCAGCGCCTCGCGCAGCTGGCTGAACTCGTCACGCAGCCGCTCCAGGCGGGCCAGCCGGTCGCGCAGCGAGGCCGCGTACTCGAACTCCCAGCGCTCGGCGGCCGCCTGCATCCGCTCCGCCAGCCAGCGCAGCGGCTCGTCGGCGCCGCCCTCCAGGAAGGCGCGCGCCAGCTCCACCCGGCGGCGGTACTGGTCCTGGCTGCAGCGCGCCGCGCACGGGCCCAGGCACAGCCGGAGCTCGAAGCGGTGGCAGCGCGGCGTGTGCTCCACCGAGAAGAGGTCGGCCTGGTCGGCGAAGCGCATCGGGGTGGAGAGCGAGCAGTCGCGCAGCCCCAGCAGGTCGTTCAGCTCGCGCACGGCGTCCACCACCCGCCGCCCGCCGCGGAAGGGGCCGTAGTAGCTGGCCGCGTCGTCGGAGACGGCGTGCACCACGAAGAGGCGCGGCGCCGCCCCGCCGGTGAACTTCAGGAACGACCAGCGGCCGTCGCGCTTGTGCTGCACGTTCAGCCGCGGGCGGAAGCGCTTGATCAGCTCCAGCTCGCGCAGCAGCGCCGCGAACTCGCTGGGCTGGTACTCCCACTCCAGCCCGCGCGCCTCGCTCAGGATGCGGTGCCCCTTGTCGCCCCGCCTGGCCCGGAAGTACGAGAGCAGCCGCGTGCGCAGCGACTTCGACTTCCCCACGTACACCACGATCCCGTCCGGCCCCAGCATGCGGTAGACGCCGGGGAGGTTCTTCGCGTCGCCGATGGACGCGCGGAGCGGGTGCGGGGAGGAGCGCGGCGGCACGTTGGGGACAGGCGCGGAATGAAGAAAAACCGAACAGGAGGGCAAAGTAGCGCGGGCCCGGCCGTCGCGAAAGGGAGTTCTGCGGCGCCCCGTCCGCTGGTCCGGGTTATGCAGCACGTCTCAGATACAAAAAGTCTGCAAAAGGTGATACCTGGGGTGCATCCTGAATCGCGCCTCAAATGCCTGATGCAGGAAATGTCCAGTAATGCCGCCCTGTTTGCCAACGAATGTGGAGGAGATGAATTAAACTCGTTAAATCTGTTAGGTCGCAAAAAGGACGTTTAGAGTCGGGCAGCGCGTTCGTTGAAAGAGGCGGGGCCGCGCAAGTTGGAGCAATGGCTTTCACCACTCTCCCAACCTGCGAGGCCCCGATGAGACTGCTCCGCGTGATCCTGGCCGTCCTGGCCCTCGGCACCGCCGTCGCTGCGTGTGGCTCCAGCTCCATCACCGGCCCCGACCAGCCCACAGCGCGCCACGAACAGCAGATGGGCGCGGGCGACGGCTGACCGTCGGGGAACGAGGGCGTGGCGTCAGCCCACGCCCTCGAACACCTGAAGCGAGCGGACGAACTCGCCCGGCAGCGACTCGGCGGCGGCGTCCTCCGCGGCCGACGCCGCGGCCGTCCGGCTCTCGGCGAGGCGGTGGTGGCGGGCGGAGTCGAGCACCGCCTCGGCCGTGAGCCGCACCTTCCCCTGGTTGCGCCGGGTGGCGAGGTCCAGCGCGGTCTGCGCCGCGCGCTCCGCCCGGTCCCACAGGCCGAGGCTGGCGGCCCCGTGCGCCAGGTCCAGGAACGCGCCAGACGCCATCTCCTCCGCCGCACCGCCCTGGTGGAGGTCCCAGACGTCGTCCCACGCCTGCTGGAAGCGGTCCCTGCGCCCCAGCCCGCCCGCCGCCCGGGCGAGGCCTCCGACGACCGCCAGGCGCTCGGCGGGGGTCTGGAAGATGGAGACGAGGCGCTCCAGCACCGGCAGGGCGCGGTCGAACCGGCCCAGCGTGTTCCAGAGATCGGCGACGTCTTGTGCCAGGCGCGGCAGGTGCGGGTCGGTGGGGCCGTACGCCTCCAGGGCGGCGCGCGCCCGCTCGTGGGCTTCCGACGTCTTCCCCGTCTCGACGGCGATGCTGAACAGGTTGTGCTGCGCGCTCCCCTCCAGGTGGTGCAGCGTGTTGCGGCTGGCCACCTTGAGCGCGCGCTCGTGGAAGCGCCTGGCCGCCGGGTAGTTGCCGCGCTCCATGTACAGGGTGCCCAGCCCCAGGAAGGCGCGGGCGTAGGTGGGCCAGTCGCCCACCTGGCGGGCCAGCGCGATGGTGCGCCGGTACCAGCTCTCGGCGCGCGCGTGCTCGGCGCGGCGGCGGGCCAGGCGGCCCACGGCGAACGCCGCCGCGGGGTCGGCCGGGGTCACGATCGCCGCGGCCTGCGCGAAGGCCAGCGCCGTGGCCAGCATCGCGCGCTCGTCGGCCCACGCGGCCACCTGGCGGCAGGCGAGCGCCACGTTCTCCTCGCGCGCCGCGTCGGGGCTGCCCACCATGTGGGCCACCGCCTTGAGCGGCTCCTCCACCTCGGGCGGGATCCCGGCGGCCAGCAGGGCGGCCAGCCGCGCCCGCTCCGCGCCCGGCGCGAAGAGAGCGCCCCGGGCGTCCGGCGCGGCCTGCCCCCAGAGGAGGGCGTCGCGCAGCGTCTGCCAGAGGACCAGCCCCTGCTCGCCCGGGATCTCGTCGAGCACGCCCAGGCCCTCGAACACGTCGTCGCCGTGCGTGAGCGCGGGGGGCACCCGCCACCTCCGTTGCGTCTTGCGGGGTGGCGCCTTGAACTTGCGTTGTCTCATGGTTCGGCTGGGAAGGAGCGTGGCGGGGGAGTTAGAACGTTCCGGAAACCATGACCTCGGAGGCTCAAGATAACGCGTGTTCGCGAAAGCGCCAGATTTTAGACGAAATGCAAGCCGGAGATGGCCGCCTCAGTGCTGGCAGCCTTCGCAGAAGAAGGTGGAGCGGCCGCCCTGCACGATGCGGCCGACGGGCCGTCCGCACTGCGTGCACGGCTCGCCCTCGCGGTCGTAGACGCGCAGCCGCGCCACGAAGCCGCCCGGCTCGCCGCTCGAGTCGCGGTAGTCCAGCAGGGTGGTGCCGCGGAACTCGATCGACTCCGTAAGTACGTCGCGCACGGCGCCCCGGATGCGTGCGCACTCGTCCGGAGCGAGCGTGTTCGCCGGGCGACGCGGGTCGACCTTCGCGCGGAAGAGCGCCTCGCTCGCGTAGATGTTGCCGACGCCCACCACGCGGGCCTGGTCCATCAGCCAGGTCTTGATCGCCACGCGCGAGCGGCCGGCGGCCTCGCACAGCCACTGGGCGGTGAACTGGTCCGAGAGCGGCTCGACGCCGAGGGCGGCCTCCCAGGCGCGCCACTCCGCTTCCGTCATCCGCCAGAGCCGGCCGAAGCGGCGCACGTCGTGGTAGCGCAGCTCGCGCTTTCTGTCCAGCTCGATCCGCACGCCCAGGTGCGGGGGCGCCTCGTCGTCCGCGCGGGTGACGAGGAGGCGGCCGGTCATCCCCAGGTTCACCAGCAGGTAGCCGTCGCCCACGTCGATCACGGTGTTCTTGGCGCGCCGGGCGACGCTCCGGATCCGCTTCCCCTCCAGCGCCTTCGCGAACTGCTCGGGAGACTCGCCCTCGACCAGGTCGGGGCGCAGCACCTCGACGCGGCGGATCCTGGCGCCCGGGAGCGCCTTCGCCAGGCCGCGGACGATGGTCTCGACCTCGGGGAGCTCAGGCACGCGCGGCCTCCGCGCGCTCGAGCTCGCGCCAGCCGATGTCGCGGCGGAAATGGCGCCCCGCGAACTCGATGCGCCCGGCGGCGCGGCGGCTCTTCTCGGCCGCTTCGGCGACGGTGGGCGCCAGGGCGGTGACGGCGAGCACGCGGCCGCCGGAGGTCACCAGCCGGCCGCCCTCGCCCTCGCGGGTGCCCTCGGTGGTGCCGGCGTGGAAGACGATCACGTCGCCCTGCGACTCCAGGTCGGGGGGGATGCGGACCGGGTGGCCGCTCTCGTAGCCGCCGGGGTAGCCGGCGGAGGCCAGGACGGTGGTGGCGGCCGCGCCGCCCTCCCAGTCGAGCGTGAGCCCCTCGATGCTCCCGCCGCGGGCGATCGCGTCGAGCGGCTCCAGGAGCGAGGAGCGCAGCAGGGGGAGCACCACCTGCGTCTCGGGGTCGCCGAAGCGGCAGTTGAACTCCACCACGCGCGGGCCCGTCCCGGTGAGCATGAGCCCGGCGTAGAGGAGGCCGCGGAAGGGGCGGTGCTCCTTCGCCAGCGCGGCGACGGTGGGCTCCAGGATCTCGCCCTGCACGCGCGCCATCAGCTCGGGGGTGGCGATGGAGACGGGGGCGTAGGCGCCCATCCCGCCGGTGTTGGGCCCGGTCTCGCCCTCGCCGACGCGCTTGTGGTCCTGGGCCGCGAGCATCGGCACCACGTGCTTCCCGTCGGTGAGCGCGAAGACGGAGAGCTCCTCGCCCGTCATCCGCTCCTCGACCACCACCTCGCGCCCGGCGCCGCCGAACGCGGTGCCGGCCAGCATCTCGCGCACGGCCGCGAGCGCCTCCTCCGTGGAGTCGGCGACGACGACGCCCTTGCCGGCGGCCAGCCCCGACGCCTTCACCACCACCGGGCCGGCGGCGCCAAGGACGTACGCCTCGGCGGCGGGCAGCTCGGAGAAGGCCCCGAAGGCGGCGGTGGGGATGCCGTGGCGCTGCATGAGCCCCTTGGCGAACGCCTTGGAGCTCTCGATCTCGGCGGCGGCGCGGGTGGGCCCGAAGGCGCAGAGCCCGTGCGCGGAGAAGTGGTCGACGATCCCCTCCGCCAGCGGAACTTCGGGGCCGACGACGGTGAGATCGATGTCGTTCTGGTCGACCCAGCCGGCGAGCGCCTGGATCTCGTCCGGGGCGAGGGGGACGGAGGTGGCGCCCCGCATCCCCCCGTTCGCCTTCGTGACGAAGAACTCCGCCTCCGGCGCGTCGCGCCGGAGCTTCCACAGGAGCGCGTGCTCGCGCCCGCCGTTGCCAACGATCAGGATCTTCACTTGCCAGCCGTGGCCGTCGTTCGGGGGATTGACCGTCCGGCGGGAACTTCCTCGCTCGGGTGGGCTGGCGCAAGGGTGCACCCAGGAGGACTCGACCACCCAATCCGGATGCGGCGTCTTCGAGCCGTCTGGGCCTGTCACATGCGAAGTGGGCGTGTCTCCGG
Source organism: Longimicrobium sp. (assembly GCA_036389795.1). Taxonomy (NCBI): domain Bacteria; kingdom Pseudomonadati; phylum Gemmatimonadota; class Longimicrobiia; order Longimicrobiales; family Longimicrobiaceae; genus Longimicrobium; species Longimicrobium sp. The sequence goes on along the minus strand of DASVWD010000096.1, from coordinate 44,839 downwards.
TGGCGGCTTTCGCGCGGTCGGGGACTTGCCTCTTGCGCAGTCTCGAGTGATCGTCCAGTTTCTCACGAAATCAGTTGCGGTTCCTGTTGTGTCTGAAATGTCCACCCCTCCCCTTGTCCATTCCACATGACGGCTCCGCTCCTGCTGTACTCGACGAACACCTGGATTGCGTACGCGGTCGCGGAGCGGTTTTACGGGGGCATCCACTATGCGTGGTGCAGTCCGGTCTACGACGGAGTGCGGGCCGCGGCGCACGTGAACATCCCGCCCACGGCGAGCCCGGCGGAGATCTATCGGATTCTGCTGGAGGAGTCACGGCGTGGCGAGCAGCACAGCACGATAACCGAGCGGAACCGGGCGGGGATCAAGCGTGGCGCGGAAGAGAAGCGCGAGCGCGGGATCATCACCGAAGCGGTGGAAGAGGAGATCTACGAGATGATCGAGAAATCGGGCATCGCTGATTCCAGGCCCGTGCTGTTCATCATCCCGTTCCAGAAGGTGCGAGAGATCGCCATGGAGGTGCCGGTGCGAGAGCGTGCGCATCCGTTTTCGATCGAATACCGGATCGAGGCGCTGCCGCGCGACTGTTTCGACATGATCGAGCTGAGGAGCTGACGATGCTGGAGACTCTCTACTCCGTGCCCAGATCGATCCTCGTGGAGGTGGTCTACCAGGTCGGCCTCCGCCTGTACGTCCGGGCCCGCTTTCCCCTGACGGGCGAGGCTGAAGAGATCGCCGAGGCGGCCGCCAACCCGAAGGCGATCGACCTGGAGACGGCTTCGGTCGAAGAGGTGGTGACCGGCCTGCTGGGTGAGATCCAGCGGGCGGAAGCGAAGCCCCTCGCGGAGCTCTCGGACGAGGAGGCGGGGAAGTACATCGTCAGGATGAACGAGATCGTGAACGAGCGGACCGAGCCCGCCACCCCGGAACAGATCAGGCGCGCGGAGGCGACGCTCGAAGAGATGCGGAGGGACTACGGCGGATACTCTCGCAAGGTCGCCTGACGCGCCTGTTCATCAGCACGGCGTCCCCGACGGAGGGAAGGCCCCGTGGCTCAGGGGAGCCACGGGGCCATGTTTGCTGGTCCCAGGTTTACGTCTCCCGGCGTCGCGCCGGAGCTTCCACAGGAGCGCGACCCGCCGTTGCCTACGATGAGGATCTTCACCGCTTCACGATCAGAGGTCGTTCGAGGTCGTCGGGGAGCGCCGTCAGCGTGAGCCGGCCGGTTCGTTCGTGGCGGCGGGCTTCGGCGGGAAGCGCGCCCACGGCTCGAAGCGGGTGACCTCCACGATGGCGCCGCTCCACATCCCCAGGTGCCCGTGGTTCGCCGCGTCGAACCGGCCCTCCACCAGCATGTACCGCGGCTGGAAGTCCTGTCGCAGCACGTTCTCCGGCGGCTCAATCCACAATCCGTTGCGAGAGATCGAGTGCTCCCAGTCCTCGCGGGAGACGTAGATGCCGTTGCCTTCGAACTCGAGCCTCACGAAGCCGATCACCCGCACCCGCCTGCCGTCGAACTCCTCGGGGCGCGCGATCAGCTCGATGAGCGAGACGCCGTACAGGGTGCACCGGTCCTGCGCGTCCACCTCCTCGCATCGCGAGTCGCGGAGCCGCGCCTGCTCGCGTCCGGCCGGATCGGCGGGTCTCGGCGCTTCCCGCGAGCAGGCGAGCGCCGGGAGGAGCAGGAGGCAGGCGAGGCGCCCGAGCGGCGGGCCGCCCATGCGTCTCAAACCTGCGCCAGCGCCTGCTCCAGGTCGGCGATGAGGTCGTCGGCGTCCTCGATGCCGCAGGAGAGGCGCACGATGCCGTCGGAGAGGCCCATCGCCTGGCGGCGGTCGACGGGGACGGAGGCGTGCGTCATCATCACCGGGTGGCCGATCAGGCTCTCCACCCCGCCCAGCGACTCGGCCAGCGAGAAGATGCGCGTGGCGTTCACCACCTTCTTCGCGTTCTCCAGCGAGCCGGTCTCGATGGTGATCATCCCCGTGAAGCCCTTCATCTGCCGCGCGGCCAGCTCGTGCTGCGGGTGCGAGTGGAGGCCGGGGTAGTAGACGCGCTGGATCTTCGGGTGCTCGGAGAGCCACGCGGCGATGAGCGCGCCGTTGGCGTTGTGCATGGCCATGCGCACGTGCAGCGTCTTGGTGCCGCGCAGCGCCAGCCAGCAGTCGAACGGCCCCGGGACGGCGCCGGCGGCGTTCTGCAGGAAGCGCAGCCGCTCGTGCAGCTCGTCATCCGACGTGATCAGCAGCCCGCCCACCATGTCGGAGTGGCCGTTCAGGTACTTGGTGGTGGAGTGCATCACCAGGTCGGCGCCGAGCCCCAGCGGCTGCTGGTTGTACGGCGACGCGAAGGTGTTGTCGACGGAGAGCCACGCCCCAGCCGCGTGCGCGATCTCGGCGGCCGCCGCGATGTCGGTGAGGCGCATCATCGGGTTGGTGGGCGTCTCTACATGGACGAGCTTCGTGGTCGGGCGGAGCGCCGCGCGGATCTCGTCCAGGCTGGAGCTGTCGACGAAGGTGAACTCGATGCCCAGGCGCGAGATCACCCGGTCGAAGAGCCGGTAGGTGCCGCCGTAGACATTCTCGCCGCACACCACGTGGTCGCCGGCCGAGAGCAGCTTGATCATGGTGTCGGTGGCGGCCAGCCCCGACGCGAACGCCAGCCCGTGCTTCCCCCCCTCCAGCGACGCCACGTTCCCCTCCAGCGCCTCGCGCGTGGGGTTCTGCGTGCGGGCGTACTCGTAGCCGCCCTGGGGCCTGCCCAGCTCGGCCTGCACGTAGGTGGAGGTCTGGTAGATCGGCGTCATGATGGCGCCGGTGGTGGGGTCGGGCCGCTGCCCCGCGTGGATGGCGCGGGTGCCGAAGCCGGCGGACTGCAGGTCGCTTCTATGGTCGGGCAGCATCGGTCTTCCGGTTCGGGATCAGGGGGAGCAGGGGGCGGAAGATAGGGCGGGGAGGGGGAAAGTGCGAGGGGATGGGAGGTGGGGTCGGGAAGGCTTCGAACAGGGGCGGCTGAAGCCGCGGCAACAACCGCAGAAAGCCTCGCAAACCCCGCGAGGCTCCAACTGCTCCGGACGACACCGCCGCCGTTCTGACGGGTTTCGGGAGGATCTAGCGCGCCGCCAGCAGCTCCAGCAGCAGCCTCGCGGCGAGCTTCGCCGTGCGCGCGTCGTGGTCGTGGGGCGGGGAGAGCTCCATCAGGTCGGCGGCGACGAGCTTGGGGTGGGTGGCGATGGTCTGCACCAGCTCGACCACTTCGCGCGCGGTGAGGCCGCCGATGCCGGAGGCGCTCACGCCCGGGGCGAACGCGGCGTCCACGGCGTCGAGGTCGATGCTCAGGTAGAGCGCGTCGGCGTCGCGGGCGGCGGCGTAGAGGGCGGCCTTCGCGCTCGCCACCGCGCCCTGCTTGGCAACCTCGTCGAGGGGGATCAGCTTGACGCCCTGCGCCTCGGCCCACTCCAGGTAGTGGCGCGAGTTGGCGAAGCGGCGCAGGCCGATCATCGCCACGCGGCCGCCAGCGAGCACGCTCGTCTCCAGCGCGCGGCGGAAGGGGGTGCCGCTGGAGAGCGAGGCATCGTCGTCGTACTCGCGGACGTCCAGGTGCGCGTCGATGGTGACCAGGCCGAGCTTCAGCTCCGGCCGCGCGGCCGCCAGCCCGCGGATCACCGAGCCGGTGCAGCCGTGGTCGCCGCCCAGGAAGACCGGCCTGGCGCCGGCGGCGAAGACCGCGCGGGCGGCTTTCTCCATGAGCCGGTGCGCGGTGGCGCCGTTCATCGCCGGCAGCGCCACGTCGCCCAGGTCGGCCACGGGCTCGATCTCCCGCTCCCCATCGTACGTGCCGAACGCGGCCAGCGCCTCGCGGACGGCGCGCGGGCCGAAGCGGGCGCCCGGGCGCGGGGCGCCGCCGTCGTATGGGAGGCCCACGACCACGGCGCGGCCCTCCAGCGGCTCGCCGTCCGCGTACGGGCGCAGCAGCGCGGGGGCGCGCGGATCGCGCGGGTCGAACGCGGGGCGGAGGCCGGCGAGCGGGTCGGACACGGCGGGTCGGCGGACGGGTTTTCCGGGTTGCACGGGACCGGGGCGGCGCTAAGTTACGCGGTCCGCGGGCGGAGGGGCCAGTGCGGGGGCGGGATTCGGCGCGGGCGGGCGGGCCCGGCTCGCTGGCGGAGTAGATTCCTCGGTCGGCCCCGGGCGGTGGTGTGGAGGAAGGCTCGGTGCGGGGCCTCCCTCGGAATGACAGCGCGTGGGGTGAATGGCTCCGTCGCCCCCAAGGCATTCGTTCGAGAGACCAGAGACAGGTAGATGCGGATTCTGACGGGGATCCAGCCTTCGGGCGCGTTCCACATCGGCAACTACTTCGGGGCGATTCGGCCGCTGGTGCAGCTGCAGGAGCGCGGGCAGGTGTTCGCGATCATCGTGGACCTGCACGCGCTCACCACGCTGCAGGACGCGGACGCGCTGCGCGCCAACATCCGCAACGGGGCGGTGGACTGGCTGGCGTGCGGGCTCGACCCCGAGCGCAGCGTGTTCTTCCGGCAGAGCGACCTGCCGGAGCACACCGAGCTGATGTGGATCCTGACCACCGTCACCCCGACGGGGCTGCTGGAGCGCGCGCACGCCTACAAGGACAAGGTGGCGCAGGGGCTCTCGGCCAGCGCCGGCCTCTTCACCTACCCCGTCCTGCAGGCGGCCGACATCCTCCTCTACGACGCGGACGTGGTGCCCGTGGGGAAGGACCAGAAGCAGCACCTGGAGATCGCCCGCGACATCGCCGTGAAGATGAACGAGGCGTACGGCGGCGGCCAGGAGCTGCTCAAGCTGCCGGAGCCGGAGATCGCCGAGGAGGTGGCGGTGGTTCCCGGGCTCGACGGGCGCAAGATGAGCAAGAGCTACGGCAACGCCATCGAGATCTTCGGCGACGAGAAGACGACGCGGAAGCGCATCATGTCGATCGTCACCGACTCGACGCCGCTGGAGGCGCCGAAGGACCCCGAGGGCTCCAACATCATCGCCCTCTACAAGCTGGTGGCCTCGCCGGAGGAGGTGCGGCGGATGGAGGACGAGCACCGCGCGGGCGGCGTGGGCTACGGCGAGTTCAAGAAGCGGCTGTTCGAGGCGCTGTGGGACTACTTCGCCCCGATGCGCGCCCGCCGCGAGGAGATCCTGGCGCGGCCCGGCTACGTGGACGAGGTGCTGGCCGACGGCGCCGCCCGAGCCCGCGAGATCGCCGGCCCGACGATGGAGCGGGTGAAGCGGGCGGTGGGGTTGATGTGAGAAAAAGTGCGAAAGTGCTGAGTGCGAAAGTGCGAAAGTAGAACTCCGCGAGGGACGAGGCTGCCGTGCACGGAGGCCGATCACTTTCGCACTCTCGCACTTTCGCACTCTCGCACTTGCGGTCCGGTATGCTATCTGCTGTCCGGCGGAGCGAACCCGAGAGGAAGGGAAGGGGAGATGCCCGAGGAACGCGTGCCCAAGCCCGACGAGGCCCACGACTCCGGCAGCGACGCCGGGCCCGCCCAGTTCAAGACGGCCACCGACCAGCTCCGCCGCAACCCCGCGGGCGAGGCGGAGCGCGGCCGCGGACCGGTGGACTCGCTGCTCACGCTGGTCTGCGAGAACTGCGGCAAGGACTACTTCTTCGACGACGAGCCGCCGCCGCCCGGGATGAAGTGCGAGAAGTGCGGCGGCACCGTCTTCCGCTCGTTCTACGATACCGTGGGCGACGAGGTCACCGACGACTTCCGCGACTCCACCGAGCGCGATCTGGACCCCGACGACCCGGAGGGCGACGTGATGCCGGGCGACATCATGGACCTCAACCGGCTCTAGCGCGGATGGCGGACGGACAGGGCGGCCGGGCGCTCTTCACCGGCTCGGGGGTGGCGCTGGTGACGCCCTTCGGCGGGGGCGGGGTGGACGAGGACGCGCTGCGCGATCTGGTGCGCTTCCACCTGCGCGAGGGCAGCGACGCGCTGGTGGCCAACGGCAGCACCGGCGAGGCCACCACCATGTCGCCCGAGGAGCAGCGCCGCGCGGCGGAAGTCGTCGTCGACGAGTGCGCGAAGCAGGTGCCGGTGATCGTGGGCTGCGGCGGGAGCGACACGGCCGCGGTCGTCCGCCTGGCCGAGGGCGCGCGCGCGGCCGGAGCCGACGCGATCCTCGTCTCGCCCCCTCCCTACAACAAGCCGCCGCAGCGCGGGATCGTCGAGCACTACCGGCGGGTGATCGACGCGGCGGACCTGCCGTGCATCGTCTACAACGTCCCCGGCCGCACCGCCTGCAACGTCCTTCCCGAGACGATCGAGGCGCTGGCGGACCAGGACCCGCGCGTGGTGGGCGTCAAGGAGGCCAGCGGCGACATCTCGCAGGTGGCCGAGCTCTGCCGGAGGGTGGCCGACCGCGTGGCCGTCTACAGCGGCAACGACGACCAGGTGGTGCCGCTGCTGGCGCTGGGCGGGCTGGGCGTCATCTCCGTGCTCGCCAACGTGGCGCCGGCGCCGACCTCGCGGATGGTGCACGCGTTCCTGGAGGGCGACGTGGCCGAGTCGCGCCGGCTCCAGCTCCGGTACCTGCCGCTGGTCGCCGCGCTCTTCCGCGAGCCGAACCCGATCCCCGTGAAGGCCGCCGTGGCGATGCTGGGCTTCCGCACGGGGCCGCTGCGGCTGCCGCTGGTCGAAGCCTCCGACGCGGTGAAGAAGGAGCTGCGCGAGGCGATGCGCGCGGTGGGGATCGACCTGGGGGAGTCGTGAGATGGCGGAGCCGGTCCGCATCGTCCTGAGCGGCGCCACCGGGCGGATGGGGCAGACGCTGGCGCGGATGATCCACGAAGACGCCGGCCTGGAGCTGCTGGGCGGGATCGGGAAGATGCCCGAGCCCGCCTGCGACGTCGGCTGCCCGGTGGTGGAGACGCCCGAGACGGCGGGCGCCTGGCTCCGCGAAGCGGACGTGCTGGTCGACTTCTCCGCCCCCGCGCTGATCCGCCGCATCCTGGAGATGCACGGCGGCTCGCTGGACGGCACGGCCGTCGTGGTGGGGACCACGGGGCTGATGCCGGAGGAGACGACGCTGCTGAAGCGGGCGGCGGAGCGCGCGCCGGTGCTGCAGGCGGCCAACTTCAGCGTGGGCGTGAACCTGCTGCTCGACCTGGCCGAGCGCGCCGCCGCGGTGCTGGGCGACGACTACGACGTGGAGATCGTGGAGGCGCACCACCGCCGCAAGGCCGACGCGCCGAGCGGGACGGCGCTGGCGCTCGGACAGGCGGCGGCGCGCGGGCGGGGCGTGGACCTCGACTCGGTGCGGATCGACGGGCGCAGCGGCCGCCCCGGCGAGCGCCCGCGCGGGCAGGTGGGCTTCCACGCGGTGCGCGGCGGCGACATCGTGGGCGAGCACCGCGTGATGCTGATCGGCGACCGCGAGCGCATCGAGCTGGCCCACCTGGCGCAGGACCGCGCGCTCTTCGCCGAGGGCGCGTTGCGCGCGGCGAAGTGGATCGCCGGGAAGCCCGCGGGGACGTACACCATGCGCGACGTGCTGGGGCTGTGAGGAGGCGAGATCGATCAAAGCCGTGACATCCGGACTCCTGCCGCCCAGCCATTCCTTCCGATCCGCTGGACCTGCCGGGCACAATTCGATGGGAGCGCAAGGTGAGCTTCATCTCGAGGCTGTTCGGGCGACGCGAGGCGCCACCGGCGGAGCCCGACGAGGAGCTGGTCCCAGTGCCCATTCCGCCGCTCGGCGTCCTGCTGCTGGAGCTGGAGAAGCAGAAAGGATCGCCGCTCACCGAGGCCGAGGTGCTGGACGCGAGGGACAACTGCGTGTGCATGATGATGCGCGTGTCGGACCAGCGCGGCCTCGAGGAGAAGCGCGGCTTCCGCGACATCGACCCGGAAAACTGCTGGGCGGAATGGCTGGCGTTCCGGGCAGAAGTGGACGCCGGGCCTTCCGACGTGCCGGATCGGGCCTGACCGCTGCCCGGGTTCGATGAGAGGGTGCCTGGTGGCGTCCTCTTCGCGTTCGCGGTCCGGGCGGTTCTTGCACGGGACCGGTCGGGCGTCGCAGATTCGACGCGGTTCCGTGACCTTCTCCGATCCGCCTCTCCAGTGACCGAATTCCTCATCGGCCTCGGCATCCCCGCGTCGGTGGTGGCGGCGCTCCGGCTCGCGACGCTGGGGCGGCTGCTGCTGGCGTCCATCCTGGGCGGGATGATCGGGATGGAGCGCGAGCTGTCGGGGAAGCCGGCGGGGCTCAGGACCACGGTGCTGATCTGCGTGGGCGCGACGCTGCTCACGGAGCTGTCGCTCCAGATCGCGGGGCTCGGGATGGAGGGCGGCTTCCGGTCGGACCCGGCGCGGCTCGCGGCGCAGATCGTCCCCGGGATCGGCTTCATCGGCGCCGGGGCGATCCTGCACGGGCGCGGGCGGGTGACGGGGCTCACCACGGCGGCCACGCTGTGGGTGGCCACGGCCATCGGCATCGCGGTGGGCGCCGGCGCCTACGTGGAGGCGATCGGGACCACGCTGCTCGTGCTGGGCACGCTGCTCCTGCTGGCGAGGTTCGAGCGGTGGCTCTCCCGGCACCGCCTGCACCGGCGCTACGTGGCGGCGGTGGGGAGGCACGGCTCCGAATTCGAGCAGCTCGAGGAGGCGATCCGCGGCGGGAAGCTCGACATCCGGATCGAGAGCGTGGAGCGCGACGGCGACGCGCTGGAGGTGACGCTGCGCGCCGCCGGCCCCCGCCACGAGCACGACGACCTGCTCCGCCGCCTGGCGAAGGAGCCCGGCGTCCGCCGCGTCCGGCGGGGGTGACGCCGAAGAGGGTGTTTCTGCAAGACCCTCAACGCTGTCATCCTGAGGAGCCGCCTCGCGGAACTGTCGGAGTGGCGACAACCCGGGCCGCGACAAAGGATCTGCGGGTTGCGTCCGAGCGTGAGGTCGGGTGACGTGCGGCCCCATCCGCAGATCCTCCGGGCGCCCGGACGGTCGTGCGGACGCGGTTTCGGCGCAGGCGCCCTCAGGGTGACACCGTTTGTCGGATGGCGAGGTCCAATCTCTTTGAACGATGATCCGGCCCGCCGCGCGTTCCGCGGCGGGTCGCGCTTTTTGCGGGGTTGTGGGCGCTCCGCGGAGGCGCGATTTTGCGCGCTCGTACCGGATTTTCGCACCCGGAACGCGATTCGCATGGAGAACGCCGGCTTGCGGCGCCGCATCGTCATCAACCTGCGCGAGCGCCGGCCGATCTGGGACATGCCGGAGTGGGCGCTGGAGGAGATCCGCGCCGCCGTGCCGCCCGACTGGGAGTTCGTCGCCATCCCCGAGCCGGCCGACTCGCGTGGCGACGGGGGCGGCGTCGCGCCCGACGTGCTCCGGGCCGTGCGCGGCGCGGAGGTCTACCTGGGCTACGGCATCCCGCGCGAGCTGTTCGAGTCCGCCACGGCGCCGCCCGACGGCCGCCTGCGCTGGGCGCACTCCGGCGCGGCGGGCGTCGGCGGATCGCTGCACGACCTCATGCGCGCCTCCCCCGTGGCGCTCACCAACTCCGCCGGCGTGCACGCCGAGCCGATCGCCGACACTGTGCTGGCGATGGTGCTGCACTTCGCGCGCGGGCTGGACTGGGCCGTGCGCGCGCAGGCGCGCGGGGAGTGGGACCCGTCGCCCTTCCTGGCCGCCGACGCGCCGATCCGCGAGCTGGGCCGGTCCACGCTGGGGATCGTGGGCCTGGGCGGGATCGGCCGGGCGGTGGCGCGGCGGGGCGCGGCGCTGGGGATGCGCGTGGTCGGCACGCGGCGCCGCTCCGCCGAGGGGCCGCAAGGCGTGGAGGTGTGGACGGGCGACGACGCGCTGGAGCGCCTCCTCCCGGTCTGCGACTACCTGGTGCTCGCCGCGCCGATGACGGAGCGGACGCGCGGGATGCTGGGCGAGCGCGAGCTGGCGCGGCTGCCGCGGCACGCGGTGGTGATCAACGTGGGCCGCGGCGGTGTCGTGGACGAAGAGGCGCTGGCCGCGGCGCTCGGGGACGGGCGGCTGCGGGGGGCGGGGCTCGACGTGTTCGCGCGCGAGCCGCTCCCGGCCGGCTCGCCCCTGTGGGGCCTTCCCAACTGCCTGGTGACGCCCCATGTTTCGGGCACCTCCCACGGCTTCTGGCGGCGCGAGACGGACCTCGTGGTCGAGAACCTCCGGCGCTACTTGGCCGGCGCCCCCCTCCTGAACACCGTCGACAAAAAAGCGGGATACTAGACCGTGAGCACAGCCCTTCAGGAAACGCCCCCGGCGCGCGCGCCGGACCTCCGGGAGTCGGTCGAGAACATCATCAAGGCGGCCGTGCAGCGCGGCGCCAGCGACCTGCACATCAAGAGCGGCGACGTGTTCCGCGCCCGCATCAACGGGCAGCTCATCCCCTTCACCAAGCAGCGGCTCACTCCCGAGCAGACGCGCGGGATCGCCGAGTTCCTGATCCCGCACGAGCGCGACCGGCGGCGCCTGGACGAGATCACCGACTACGACTGCTCGTGGGGGCTGGCGGGGGTGGGGCGCTTCCGCGTGAACATCCTGCGCCAGCGCGGCAGCTTCATGATCGTGATGCGGGTGATCCCCATCGACATCCCCACCTTCGAGCAGCTGGGGCTGCCGCCGGTGCTGCGCGACATCGCGGCGCAGGAGCGCGGGCTGATCCTGGTGACGGGGGTGACGGGGTCGGGGAAGAGCTCCACGCAGGCGGCCATGATCGGCTACATGAACCAGAACATGCGCCGCCACGTGGTGACGCTGGAGAACCCGATCGAGTTCCTGCACCGCGACGTCAACTGCTCCATCACCCAGCGCGAGATCGGCGTCGACACCGACGACTTCCGGCACGGGCTGCGCGCGGCGCTCCGGCAGGACCCCGACGTGATCCTGATCGGCGAGATGCGCGACACCGAGTCGATCGACATCGCGCTCAAGAGCGCCGAGACGGGGCACCTGGTGATCAGCACCGTGCACACGCGCGACGCGGCGTCGACCATCTCGCGCCTGGTGGCCGTCTTCCCGCCCGAGGAGCAGCAGGTGGTGCGGATGCGCCTGGCCGAGCAGCTGCAGGCGGTGGTCAGCCAGCGGCTGCTCCCGCGCAAGGACGGCAAGGGGCGCGCGCTGGCATCGGAGGTGATGGTGGTGACGGGCACCATCCGCGACTGCATCGCCGACCCGGAGCGCCTGGAGGAGATCCGCGAGCTGATCGCCGAGGGGCGCACCACCTACGGGATGCAGACGTTCGACCAGTGCCTGATGGAGCTGGTGAACCAGGAGGTGGTGGACTACTCGGTGGCCAAGGCCGCCGCCACCAACCCGGGCGACTTCGAGCTGAAGATGAACATGCTCTCCGGGCGCGCGGCGGGCGAGAGCATGACGCAGTCGTACTTCTAGAGTGCGAAGTGCGTTAGTGCGTTAGTGCGGGCCGAGCCTGTCGTCCCGCGGCGATGTCATCCCGAGGGGCGCGGTAGCGACCCGAGGGATCTACTCGACGGTCCCGGAGGGTGGCGAGTCGGACGGATGCCCGCCGGCTTCGATCCACTCGCGGTTCATCCGATCCCCGTACGAAGTGCGAGATGCGGCTCGCTCCCGCGACAAAAAGCGCGGGAGCGGGTCTTGCTTCGTCCGGCGGTACGTGCTTACGTGCTGGCGGTCGAGCGGTCTACGGCGTTCCGGGACTCGTCGAAAGGCGCGGCGGATGGAGTACGCGGTTCTCGTGCTGGCGCAGGTGGCCGGCCTGCTGCTGATCCCCTTGGGGCTGCCGGGGACCTGGCTGCAGGTGGTGGCCCTGGTGGCCTACGGCTGGGCGACGGACTTCGCCACCGTGGGCTGGCCCTCCATCGCGGTGGTGGCCGTGCTGGCGACGGTGGCCGAGGTGCTGGAGTTCATGCTGGGCGGCCGCTTCGCGCAGAAGTACGGCGGGAGCCGGCGCGCCGGGTGGGGCGCCATCTTCGGCGGGCTGATCGGCGCCTTCGTGGGCCTGCCGATCCCGATCCTCGGCAGCGTGGTCGGCGCCTTCCTGGGCGCCTTCGCCGGCGCGGCGGTGCTGGAGATGACCAAGAACCCCGAGTGGCGCCCGGCGATGCGCGTGGGGTGGGGCGCCTTCCTGGGCCGCCTGGCCGCCGTCGCCCTGAAGTCCGGCATCGGCGTGGCCATCGCGGCCATCGCGCTGCTCTCGGCGGCGGTGTGAGGGACGCGTCTCCGGTGCACCGGCAGCCTCACCTCGATCCTCCCTCGACGGAAAGCACATCGTGGCGTTCCTGCTGCTGCTCGATGCGGCACTCCTCGCCTACTCCCTGGTCCTGATCTTCTCCCGGCAGGGCTCCATCTGGACCCCCTTCACCTCCCCGCGCCGGGACGGGAGGGCGGTCCTGGTCGTGTGGTGCCTCTGCTTTCTCCCGCTGACGCTGCTCGCCCTTCGCGGAGAGCGGTCGGGTGCGGAGGGACTCGCCTCGCTGATCGAGCCCTATCCCGGCGGCAGGCAGAGCTGGGTGCCCACCGAGGGGGAGGCCGGGGTGCTCCTGGCGGGCCTGGCGGCGACCCGGGGAGATTCCGCCCAGGCGAATTCGTATCTGCGGAATGCGAAAGCGGCCGCCGCGGATTCCTCGCGCATGCGGGCCTGGATGGCGGAGACCCGGGACTCCGCGTCCGTGGTCCACAGGTTCTACGCGAACGCCGCTCCTCGCTCCGGCTGGAGGGTCGACCCGGAAAAGAGCCAGGGGGTCCTGTGGCTGGAGCGTGGCAGCGAGGTGCTCCTGATCGCGGCTTTCGAGCGCCGGCCGAAGACGGCGATCCACTACCTTTACTGGCCGAAGGGTCTGCGGTGAGCGGCGTCATCCCGCGCGCTTCCCTCGTCTGAAGAGCCCGTGGGCACGAATGCCGTGAGCGCGGTCCGGCAGGAGATCCGCATGATCCACCGCACAACCCCGATCAGGCGTGCGCTCGTGCTGACCGCGACGGGTGCCGTGGTCGTGGCGATCGGGTGCCAGCCCGCCGCCGTCTCGCCGGGGGCGCGGCCGGCCCCCGCCGACCCCGCCGACCCCGCAGGCCTGCCGCCCGGCCTGCGCCCGGGGCCTCACGAGGTGGTGCGCGACGGGGTGCGGCTGTGGTACCGCGTGGCGGGCGAGGCGCCGGCGGGGATGCCTCCCGTCGTCTTCCTGCACGGCGGGCCCGGGCAGGGGAGCGCCCACTTCGACGCGCTGGTGGGCCCGCGGATGGAGCGCTCGCTGCGCATGGTGTACTTCGACCAGCGCGGGAGCGGCCACTCGGACCGCCCGGCGAGCGGCGACTACGCGATCGCCACGCTGGTGGAGGACGTCGAGGCGCTTCGCCGGGCGCTGGGGGTGCCGCGCATCGCGCTCGTCGGGCACTCCTTCGGCGGGCTGCTGGCGCTCGAGTACGCGGCGAAATATCCCGAGCGCGTCTCGCACCTGGTCTTCGCCGCCGGGCTGTGGGACACCCCGTTCCAGTGCCGCCTGCGGCTGCAGCGGCTGGCGGAGATGCGCCCCGCGGCTTACGCCCGTGTGCGCGCCGACACCCTCGAGCGCGACGGCGCGCGGCGCAGCGACTGCGAGCTGGAGTTCCGGGCGTTCGAGAGCGGAGAGGAGCGCGAGGCGTTCAACACCGAGCTGATGTTCCCCGACCCGTCCGTGCCGGCGCGGATGGACAGCGTGAACGCGGCGCGCGGGGTCCGCAACACGGGCGAGATGAGCCGGGCGCTCTTCGCGGCCGGTCTGCTCCGCTACCGCTTCACGGCGTTCGACCGGCTCGCCATGCCGGTGCTGGTGATCGCGGGCGGGCACGACGGCGCCGCGGGCCCGGCGGGGCAGCGCGAGCTCGCCCGCCGGCTGCCGAACGCCCGCTTCGTGGAGTACGAGAACAGCGGCCACTTCGTGTACCTGGACGAGCCCGACCGCTTCGCGCGCGACGTGGCGCGCTTCGTCTCCACGCCGCCTGGCCGGAGGACGGGACGCTGACCTGATACGAGGGGCGACGTTCCGGGTGGGTGGCGGATCTGCAGCGTCAGGGTAGCGCGAGCACCAGCTTGAGACCGGCATCGACGGCGGCCATGAGGCGTGCCGGTACGCGCCCCACGCGCTCCTCGAGAAATTCGCGGTCGAGCGTGACGAGCTGAGACACGTTGGCGACGGAGTCTTTGGGCAGACCTGCCGCCCTGGCGGGGACCAGGACGTTGCCCGGCGCCTCCACGAGACGCAGGTTGCTGGTGAGCACCACGGCCAGCACCGTGGCGATCCGGCTCCGGTTGAAGGCGTCGGACTGAACGATGAGCAGGGGCCGGCGGTAGCCCGGCTCCGAGCCGCGAGGCTCGTCGAGGTCGGCCCACCAGATCTCACCGCGACGGATCTCCACGCGCGGGGCCCCACCTACCAGGTCTCTCGGCCCAGCGAACCGCGCTGCGCGCGCCGGATGCCGGGATCGAGCTGGCTGGGCTCGGCGGCGTAGAGCCGGTCGAGGCGCGCCGTCACCTCGCTCGCGGTGTGCTTCGCGAGGAATTCGGCCACGGCCGTGGCGTAGAGCTCGCTGCGACTCACGCCCAGGCGACCGGCGAGGGCGTCGGCGGCGGCGAAGAGGTCGTCGGGGAGCGAAATGGCAGTCTTCATACCATCAGTATACCATGGTTATACCCAAATCCGCCAGAGCGTCTCACGAGCGCCGTTCCACGATGCAGCCCGAGGCGTGAGCCGCCATCACCCACTGACGAGACGACCATGGCAACCGATCCGCACAGCATCGCCCGGGAGATCGTCGGCCGGCTGGAGGAGGCCTGGAACGCCGGCGACAGCCCCGCCTTCGCCCGCCCGTTCGCGGACGACGCCGACTTCGTGGACATCCGCGGGGACCACCACCGCGGCCGGGAGGTGATCGCGGAGGGGCACCGCGGCATCTTCGCGTCGATCTACCGCGGCAGCCGCATCCGCTACGAGGTGACCCACGCGCGGGAGCTGGCCGACGGGGTGATCCTCGCGCACTCGACGGGCGAGCTCGAGGCGTCGTCGGGGCCGATGGCGGGGCGGCACCGGGCGACGCAGAGCCTGGTCCTGGTGCGGGACGGGAGCGAGTGGAGGATCGCCGCCTTCCACAACACGCTCGTGACGCCGCAGCCGGGCGGGGGAGGGGCCTGAGCGTTTGTGGCCACGCTCGCCGTCGGCACCCGCGTGCGGCTCGTGGAGCTGGCCGTGCGCTCCCTCGCGCACCTGCCGCCGCGGGAGGCGGAGCTCAGGGTGAGCGTGCACCCGGCCGCGCTCAACGCCCGGCAGAACCGGCACACCCAGGTCGCGGGGCTGGTGGACGGAGCGGTGGTCTGGCTGGGCGCGCTGGGCGAGGACCTCCTGCTCGCGGACGGCGGCCCGGCCGACGCCGCGGTCCGCCGGGCGGTGCGCGGCTGCATCCTCGCCGGCCCCCGGCTGTGGGAGATCGCCCGCCCCGGCCCGCTCTCGCGCGACGACCGGCCGCTCTCGACCGTCTACCACGGCGAGCGGCCCTGGCTGGTGATCGGCGAGACCCCGGACGGCGGCCCGGTCGCCGTCCCCCTCAACCGGGCCACCAACCCGAAGTGGTATTCCCCCGAGGTGCCGCAGGCGTCGATGAGCTTCCCCGGGAACGACCGGAGCTCCCAGGTCGAGCTGGCCCACGCCTGGACCCTGTCGGCCGCGGTGCCCGCGTGCGGCACGCTCTCCATCGCGCGCTCTCCCGGCCTGAAGGAGAAGATCCGCGCCTACTTCGACTTCGGCGCGTAGCCGCGTCCGTCGCGGCGCCCGCCGTCCGTTGGCCCGAAGGGGATGATCGGCGCCGCGGCCCCTGGCGCGCCGGCCCGGCGGGAGTGAGTTTGGGTGGCGAGTCCACTCGAAATTCCTTCGCGTCGGAGAGAAGTAGATGAAACGGCTGCATCTGATCGCCGCCGCGGCGCTCCTGGGCGCGCCGGGCTGCGCCCCTCCCGGCACCCCCGCGCCCGCGCTCCCGGCCGCCATCCCGCCGCTGAGCGGGGAGCAGCGCACCGCGTTCGCGCTGCGCTACATCGACGCGAGCGAAGGCACCGGGGCGGCCGTGGAGCCGCACAAGTGCGTCTACGCGCACTACACCGGCTGGCTGACCGACGGCACCAAGTTCGACTCCTCGCGCGACCCGGCGCCGGACGGCACGCCGCGCCCCCCGATCGGGTTCCCGCAGGGCGCGCGGCACGTCATCGCCGGGTGGGACGAGGGGTTCGTGGGGATGCGGGTCGGCGGGCGCCGGCGCCTGTTCATCCCCTACCAGCTCGCGTACGGCGAATCCGGCCGCCCGCCGGTGATCCCGGCCCGGTCGGACCTGATCTTCGACGTGGAGCTGATGGCCCTGGCCGACCCGATCGGGGGGCAGGGCTGCCCGCCGTGGGAGGCCGTGAGCCGCACGGCCCCCTGACCGCCGCGGAGGGCTGCGGCGAGGCGTCTCCCGAGACCCCGGTCCGCCATGCGATTCGTGCTCCTGGCGGTGGCGCTGCTCGCGGGCGGCCTGCTCTGGCGGCGCCGCGCGCCGGCGCCGTTCCCGCCCGCGCTCACCCGGCTCCTGGACAACCCGCTGCGCCGGCGCGTCCTGGCGCCCGCGAGGCTGGCCCGGGAGCTGGAGCTGGCGCCCGGGATGCCGGTGCTGGAGATCGGGCCGGGCGGGGGGCTGTTCACCGAGGTGCTGCTGCGGGAGGAGCCGCGGGTCCGGCTGGTGTGCCTGGACGTGCAGCCGGCCATGCTGCGCCAGGTGCGGCGGCGCACGGAGGGCCGCTCGCCCGCGCTGGTGTGCGCCACGGCGTCGGCGCTCCCCTTCCGCGACGGGCGGTTCGCGCGCATCCTCCTGGTCAACGTGCTCGGCGAGGTGCCCGACCGGGCGGGGGCGCTCGGGGAGTGCGCGCGCGTCCTGGCGCCGGACGGCTGGGCGGCCGTCACCGAGTCGCTGCCGGACCCCGACTACGTGCGGCCGCGCGTCCTGGTTCGCGAGGCGGCGGCCGCGGGGCTCCGCGCCACCGGGCGGCGCGGCACCTGGGCGTCGTACACGCAGCGGCTGGCCCGGGCGTCCGGGCCCGGCCCGTAGGCAGGCCGCTCCCGGCGCCGCGAGCCCGTCCCTATCGTCGAGCCGCCCGCGGCTGCCGGCGGCCGGCCCCCCGCGTGGCAGGCCGGCCGCCGAACGCTCTTCCCCAACACGTCCCCGAGCCGGCATGCCCGTCTTCGTCCACCTGACCTCGCACCGGAACCTGCGCTCCATCCGCCGCCGCGGGATCGTGCCTCCCCGGACCTGGCCGGGCGGCGTCTACGCGCTGCCGGTGACCCGCAGCTTCTACGTCTCGCACCAGTGGCTGCGGGAGCTGAGGAGGCTGGGCGGGGGCACCATCCTGGGCGTCTACTTCCGCCTCCCCGGTGACGAGCCGGTGCACGTCGGCCACTACAACCGCGGGCACGTGGAGATGACCGCGGCGGAGGCCGTCGCGCTCATGATGGCGGCGGAGGGGCGCGACCCCGCCCGCGCCCGCGAACAGGACCAGGAGTCCAGGGCCGTGCAGCGCGGCCGGAAGCTCCCCGACTCGCCGGAAGGGTACGAGGTGCTCGTCCCCCGGGCGGTCCTCCCCTCCGAGATCCTGCGGGTGAAGGCGCTCCCGCAGGTGGTCGGCTGGCGCTACCGGCCGCGCGCCAACGGCTCCCCGCCGTGCGCGTGCGTCTGCTGCGAGCGGGGGACGTACGGGATCCGCAGGCTACTGCGCCGGGTGGAGGAGGCGGAGGCCGCCGGCCGGCCCACCCGGGCCGTGGTCTTCAGCCGGGGAGAGGATTCCTTCCGGCGCGTGGAGCGGCTCCGCCGCCGCCGGGACGGGTCGTCCTGAGCGGACGCGACGTTGACCGCCATCCCCCTGGCCATCGTCGGCGCCGCCGTCATCGCGACCGTCGTCTTCCTGCGCTCCGAGAAGGCCCGGCCGCGCCGGCGCGGGCTGCTGATCACGGCCGGCGTCGCCGCGGCGCTCGCCGCGCTCGGCGTGGTGCTCCTCGGCATCCCAGGCGCGGTGGTCTACGAGCTCTTCGACCCCCTGGTGCGCGCGGTGCTCGGGAGGGGCTACGCGGAGCTGGGCGCCGGCGCCTGGGCGGCGGCGATCGTCACCACCCTCGTCTGGCCCTCTTCGCTCGTCCTGGCGTACGCCGTCGCCTGGGGGCCGCTGCGGCGCCGGCCGGCGTGGACGCGGTGGACGGTGATGGTCCTGGTCCCGTGCGCGGCCGCGGCCGCGCTCGCGTTCTGGCCGCACCTGGCATCGTGAGCCGGCGCCCGGCGCCCGCGCCCTGGAGAGACGTGGCGCGGCCGGAAGAAAGAAAGGGAAGGAGATGGTGGAGAAGTTCGGACTGATGGTGCGGACCGATTCGGGTCCCGGCGTGCTCCACCGGCTGACCGGGGTGATCGCCGGGCACGGCGGCGACATCTCCTCGGTCGACATCATCGACCAGGAAGCCGGCCAGGCCCGCATCTACTTCGAGATCGAGATGCCGCAGGACCCGCAGCCGCTGGCCGAGGAGCTCCGCGCGCTCCCCGTGGTGCACGAGGTGGAGTTCGTCAAGACGCTGCAGATGATCTACGGGAAGCGGATCATCATCATGGGCGGCGGCGCGCAGGTGGGGCAGGTGGCGATCGGCGCCATCTCCGAGGCCGACCGCCACAACATCCGCGGCGAGCGCATCTCGGTCGACACCATCCCGCTGGTGGGCGAGCAGCCCCTGGCCGACGCCGTGCGCGCCGTGGCCCGCCTGCCGCGCGCCTCGGCCCTGGTGCTGGCGGGCTCGCTGATGGGCGGCGACATCGAGCGGGCGGTGCGCGAGGTGCGCGCGCAGGGGCTCCTGGTGGTGAGCCTGAACATGGCCGGGAGCGTCCCCGACGCGGCCGACCTGGTGGTGACCGACCCGGTGCAGGCGGGGGTGATGACCGTGATGGCGATCGCGAAGACGGCCAAGTTCACCGTCAGCCACCTCAAGCGCCGGGTGTTCTGAGCGGCGGCGGACGGGCCGCCGCGGACGTGCGCCGAAGCGCGCTGCGGGGGCGGGCTCCCGAGCCGGGCGGCTGAAGCCGCGGCTGCAACGGCGAGAAGCCTGCCTTCGCAGGCTGGTTCGGCGCGGAAGCCGGCTTCGGTGCGGAAAGCGTGGTTCCCGCTGCTCCCCGAAGGCGGACTTCGTGCCGTCGTGGCCGCGGTTCCAACCGCCTGCGGGATCATGATGATGGGATCCGGGATCGGAAATCCGCCTGGGAGGTGAAGGATGGTCTGGCTCCGGACGCTCTTCTTCGCCCTGGCCTTCGTCGCCACCATGTTCGTCCTGCTGCCGCTCCAGCTGGCCGGCCCGGGCGCCGTCCGCGGGATCGGCGCCGGGCCGCTCGCGATCGCGGGCGCGCTCCTGACGGCCGGCGGGCTGGCGCTGGCGGCGTGGTGCTGGTGGGACTTCACCGTGCGCGGGCGCGGCACCCCGGCGCCGTTCGACCCGCCCCGCGCGCTGGTGGTCAGCGGGCCGTACCGCTACGTGCGCAACCCGATGTACCTGGGGGCGGGGGCGATCCTGCTGGGCGAGGCGGCGCTGCTGCGGGCGCCGGTGCTCCTGCTCTACGGCCTGGTCTTCGTCCTGGCCGTCCACGCGTTCGTCGTGCTCTACGAGGAGCGCACGCTCGGCCGCCGCTTCGGCGCCGATTACGAAGCCTACCGGGCGGCGGTGCCGCGCTGGCTCCCCCGGCTGCGTCCGTACCGGGAGCCGGAGCGCCCGGCCGCCTGACCAGGGCGCC
The DNA here is from genome assembly GCA_036389795.1 of Longimicrobium sp. NCBI lineage: Bacteria > Pseudomonadati > Gemmatimonadota > Longimicrobiia > Longimicrobiales > Longimicrobiaceae > Longimicrobium > Longimicrobium sp. The sequence goes on along the minus strand of DASVWD010000096.1, from coordinate 25,053 downwards.
GGCCGGACGCCGCCACGTCCGCCGCTTGTTCTTCCCGCGGCGAAGCGGCATACTTGAGTCATCCCCCGACACTCACATGTCCCGCCCTTGATGGGAGGCCTTCGTGTCCTCGCCGCCCGCCGTCCGCGCCGCCAGCGTCTTCGCCGCCGCCGTCCTGGCGCTCGCCCCGGCACCCGGAGCCTCCCAGGCGCAGGAGCCCGGCCGGGTGCTGGCCGGGCAGACGACGATCTTCCTCCCCGACACCTCCGGGTACTCGCCGGTCCAGCGCCGCATCCTGGCGATGGAGCGCGAGCGCAGCGTGGCCATCGCGCGGCGCGACACCGCGTGGCTGGCGGCGCTCTACGCGCCGGACTTCCGCGGCGTGGTGGGGAGCGGCGCGCGGGTGGACCGGCCCGCGCTCTTCCGCGTCTTCGGCCAGGACACGCCCGACCAGCGCTTCGTGATCGACGAGCTGGAGGTGCGCGAGCTCGCCCCCGCCGCCGCCACCGTGGCCGGCCGGCTGCGCTCCATGACGCCCGAAGGGCATACGCTGACCGAGCAGCGCTACCTGCACGTCTACGTGCGCCGGAGCGACAGGTGGTGGCTGGTGGCCGCCCAGGGCACCGCCGTCGCCCCGCGCGCCGCGCCGCCCTCCCCTACCGGCGCGCCGCCGCGCCGCTCGTAGCCTCCGGCCGCGCGGTGGGCTCGCGGATCCAGTGCAGGAGCCCGGGGGTGAGCCAGCGCAGCTCCCCTCCCTCGCGGGTGACCAGGGCGTAGCTCAGCGCGCTGCGCTCGGGCGCGTAGTGGCGGCGCATGTGGGCGGCGAGGTCCACCCACACGGTGTCGCCGCGGACCTGCAGGCTCTCGCCGAGCGGATGGCTGACGTAGCTGCGCCCCGTGGCGTCGGCCGAGACGGAGAAGAGCTCGACGCCGCCGGGGACGGGTCCGCGCGCCCGGAAGGCGACGCGCTCCGCGACGGCGCCGTCGTCCGCCAGCGGCTCCAGCACGGGCCGGTAGCGCGCCCCGCCCAGCACGTACTCGCGGTAGAGGGCCGGGTCCACGCCGCGCATCACCAGCATCCGCGGCAGCAGGGCAGACCTGCCGTCCCAGTAGCCGGGGTTGACGGTGTGCAGCCAGCGGTAGCTCCCCGCGAGCGCCTCCGCGATCTCCGGGGTGTAGTGGCCGAAGGGGAAGGCGAAGTCCCGTGTGGCCGGCGCCGACCGCGTCTGCTCGCCCAACAGGCGGGGAGAGCGGACGAGCGAGGCCGCCACTTCGGCCCCGGAGCCGGGGAGGCTGCGGTGGTCGTAGCCGTGGGCGGCCACCCGGTGCCCGGCGCGGGCGAGCCGCTCCACCTCGTCAGGGGTGAGGAAGCGGTCGCTCCCCGGGCGGGTGCGGCTGGGGATCACGAAGAAGATCCCGCGGAAGCCGTGGCGCTCCAGGAGCTCGGCCGCGCGCAGCTGCGCCCTGGGCCCGTCGTCGAAGGTGAGGATCACCTGGCGGCCGCCGCCCCTGCCGGGGGGCCGGGCCTCCTCCGGGAACACCGACCGGAACCCCTGCTCCTCGAGGAACACGAGCGTCTCCTCGAACGCGGAGTACGACTCGGTCAGCGAGCCGTCCCGCGCGGTGGGCTCGTCCTGGAAGTAGTGCCAGGCGAGCACGGGGATGCCGCCCTGCGCTCCGGCCGGGTCCGCCGGCAAGCTCCGCGGGGGCGCGGCGCAGGCGGCCGAGCAGAGCGCGGCCAGGACCAGGAGGCGGCGTGCCGCGCGGGGGCGTGGGATGCGGGTGGCTGCGTGCATCGGCGATGGTGGATGCGGTCGGTGGCGTGCCGGTGAGCGGGTCGGGCCCGGCCCTGAGTCTACCTGGCGACCCCGCGACCCCGCCACCGTGCGTCCGGCGGTCGACACCCGCCGCGGCGGCGCGGGGCTCCGATCCAGCAGTATTGGCGCAGGGCCCTCGCGTGCCATTCTTCGCGTACGTGCACCTTCTCTTTTCCGATCCGACTCCGATCCGACTCCGAGCGACGATGACGAGAGTTCACCCCTTCATCGCCCTCGCGGCGGCCCTGCTCTGGCTCCCGGGCGCCGCGCGGGGACAGGGCGCGCCCGCGGAACCCCCGGCCCTGGGGACGTATCAGCTCTCCGCCGTCGAAGAGCTGCCCGAGCTGCTGAACCGCCGGCAGGTCGCGCGCGAGATCTCGCGCAGATACCCGCCGCATCTGCGCGCGCAGGGAATCGGCGGGACCGTGACCCTGCGGATGCGCGTGCAGGCGGACGGCTCCGTCGACACCACCTCCATCGCGCTCGAGGTCGCCACGAACCCCGACCTGGTGCCGGCGGCCACCCAGGTGGCGCAGACGCTCCGGTTCCGTCCGGCGCGGGTGGGCGGCAAACCCGTCCGCGCCTGGGTGACGCTGCCGATCACCTTCCACACCTCCCTGCCGCCGGCGAAGAGGGAGGAGCCGTGGCCTCCGCCCGAGCCCGGGAGCAGGCCGTGACGGCCGTGGGCCGACGCCGCGGCGTGGCCAGCCGCGGCCCGGGGCTCCCACGCGGATTCCGTTGACACCTCCCGCGGCGGCGGCGTAGCTTCCGCGCAGGACGAGGCGAGCGCGGTCCCACCCTCCCGGACCGCGCTTTCGCTTGCCGCCCGCGAGCTCCCGATCCTCTCCCTCCCGTCCATCCCGCACCCGCTCCCGCCATGGAACGGTACGAGCACCTCCTCGCGCTCGTCTCCATCATCGTCGGCCTGGGGCTGACGGACCTGCTCGGCAGCCTGCACCGGCTGATCCGGGCCCGCCGCCGCGTGCGCTGGCACTGGCTGCCGCTCCTGTGGGCCGCCGGCGTGCTCCTTCTCACGCTGCAGTACTGGTGGGTCTTCTTCCGGACCGGCCGGGCGCCGGTGTGGGGCAACTTCTTCGCGTTCGTGATCCATCTCTGCGGCCCGATCCTCCTGTTCCTGGTGGGCGCCGCGGCGCTCCCCGACGAGGTGGACGACGGCACCGACCTGCTGGAGCAGTACTTCGCGCAGCGCCACTACTTCTTCGCGCTGCTGGCGCTGTACCTGGGGCACACCCTGCTCGACCAGACGCTGCGGGGGAACATCGGGATGGACGCCGGCGTGGCCATCCGCCTGGTGGCCATCGCGCTGCTCCTGACGCTGATCCGCAGCCGGAGCGTGCGCTACCACGTCGCCGCCACCCTCGCGCTCCTCGGCTGCACGGTCTCGTACATCGTGATCTACTCCCTCCGCCTCGAGTGAGGCCCGGTTGACACCCCCCGGAGGCGGCATATATTCAACTCAGGATGCGTCGAGCGCGGTCCCACCTTCTGGCGGGACCGCGCTTTTTCGCGCGCCCCCGCGGCGCGATCCCTGCACCGGGCCACGCGCCTGGCCTGGTGCCGCTGGTCTTCGCGCGCGCGTCGAATCCTTGCCCGGCGCGGTCGTCGCGCCGGGCGTCCGGGCGCTCTCGGGACGGGAGAGATGAAGAGCGGAAGCTGCGTGGTGATCGTCGGCTCGCAGTGGGGCGACGAGGGGAAGGGGAAGATCGTCGACGTCCTCGCCGAAGAGGTGGACATCGTCGCCCGCTACCAGGGCGGCGCCAACGCGGGGCACACCGTACACGTGGGGCAGGAGGAGTTCATCCTCCACCAGATCCCCTCCGGCATCCTGCACCCCCGCCGCCGCTGCCTGCTGGGCAACGGGGTGGTGTTCGACCCCTTCCAGTTCTTCGAGGAGTACGACGCGCTGGTGGCGCGCGGGATCGACGCCGAGGGGCGCGTGGGGGTCAGCGGTCGCGCGCACCTCCTCCTCTACTACCACAAGCTGCTCGACCGCGCCGCCGAGAAGAGCCGCGGGGCGGGGAAGATCGGCACCACGGGGCGCGGGATCGGGCCGGCGTACGAGGACAAGGTGGCCCGCCAGGGGATCCGCGTGGCCGACCTGCGCGACCCCTCCCGCGCCGAGGAGCTGCTGCGCCGCGCCGCCGAGCGGATCAACCGCAAGCTCTCGCTCTTCGACTCGGCCGAGCAGGTGGACGCGGACCTGCTGGTGCGCGACGTGATGGGGATGCGCGAGCGGCTGCTGGCGCTGATGGTCGACACCGGCCGGGTGATCCACGACGCGCTGAACGCGGGCAGCCGCGTGCTGCTGGAGGGGGCGCAGGGGGCGCTGCTGGACGTGGACCACGGCACCTACCCGTACGTCACCTCGTCGAACACCACCTCGGGCGGCGCGGCGCTGGGCGTGGGGATCGGGCCCACGATGATCGACGACGTGGTGGGGGTGGTGAAGGCCTACACCACGCGCGTGGGCGAGGGGCCGCTGCCCACCGAGCTGCCGCCGGGGCTGCAGGAGCAGGTGCGCGAGTGGGGCGGCGAGTACGGGGCGACGACGGGGCGCCCGCGCCGCTGCGGCTGGTTCGACGCGGTGGTGGTGCGCTACGCGGCGCGGGTGAACGGGCTCACCGGCCTGGCGGTGACCAAGCTGGACGTGCTGGACCACCTGGACGAGGTGAAGATCGCCACCCGCTACTGCGCGGCGGGGGACACGCTGGACGACTTCCCGGGCGACCTGGGGCTGCTGGAGGAGGCCGAGCCGGAGTACGAGACGCTCCCCGGCTGGCGGACCGACACGCGGCAGGCGCGCCGCTGGGAAGACCTTCCCGGGGCCGCGCACCGCTACCTGCGCCGCCTGGAGGAGCTGACCGGCGTGCCGATCTGGTACGTCTCCGTCGGCACCCGCCGCGACCAGATCATCCACGTGGAGCGATAGGGCGTCCGTCGTGGGAGGATGCGGAAGCACGGCGGGCGCAATATCTTGCGCCCGTCGCTCGTTTGGATGGCGGACATCCCTAAGGATGTCATTCCGAGGGAGCCCGCGCAGGACTCGCGTCTGCGCGAAGGGTTGTGGCGACCGAGGAATCTACTCACCCCGCCGCGAGGCTCGTCCATCGCGTGGAGGCCGTCCACCAGGCGGGGCGAGTAGATCCTTCGGTCGCCGCCCGGCATCGTCGTGGAGGGCTGGGTCTGTGCGGCGGCTCCCTCAGGATGACAACCATAGTCGAAGGCAACAGGTTGAAGGCATCTGGTAGCTGAATGGCAGGGAGTGCGACCTCGGTCGACGCGGAGCTGGAGGCGGCGCTCGCGCGGGTGAAGCCGGCGGTGCGGGCGCTGGGGGCGTACACCCTCAGGCCGTACGAGCCGCGCATCAAGCTCAACCAGAACGAGAGCCCGTACGACGTCCCCGACGCGCTGAAGGCGCGCATCGCCGAGCGGCTGAAGGACCGGCCGTGGAACCGCTACCCGCCGTTCGTCGCCAGCAACTTCATCTCGGCCGTCGCCGAGGCGGCGGGGTGGCCGGCCGAGGGCGTGCTGGTGGCCAACGGCTCCAACGAGCTGATCCAGGCGATCCTGACCGTCACCGTCGGCCCCGGCACCACTGTCGTCATCCCCGAGCCGACCTTCACGCTCTACCGGCTGATGACGGAGGTGAACGGCGGCACCGTCGCCTCCGTCCCGCTCACGGACGACCTGCGCTTCGACGTCGAGGGGATCGTGCGCGCGGCGCGGGACTCGGACGCGGCGGTGGTCGTCCTCTGCACGCCGAACAACCCCACGGGGTGCTGGCTCTCCCGCGAGGAGATCGAGCGCATCCACGCCGAGACGGGCGCGCTGGTGCTGCTGGACCAGGCGTACGTGGAGTTCGGCGGCTACGACGGGCGTCCGCTCCTGGACGAGCGCCCCCGCCTGGTGGTGCTGCGCACCTTCAGCAAGGCGATGGCGCTGGCGGGGCTGCGCGCGGGGTACCTGCTGGCGCACCCGGCGCTGGCGGCGGAGGTGCACAAGGCCAAGCTGCCGTACAACATCAACTTCTTCACCGAGGTGGCCGCCGCCGAGGTGCTGCGCGGCCGCGACCTGCTGGCGGCCAGCGTCCAGGCGATCCGCGGCGAGCGCGACCGGCTGCTGCGGGAGATGCGGGGCGTCCCCGGCATCCGCGTCTACGGCAGCGCGGCCAACTTCGTGCTCTTCCGCGTCGACTCGCCCCACGTCACCCACACGCGGCTCTTCGAGCGGCTGCTGGGCGAGCACGGGATCCTGGTGCGCGACGTGTCGAAGTACCCGATGCTGGAGCGCTGCCTGCGGGTCAACGCCGGGACGCCGGAGGAGACGGGCGCGTTCCTCGAGGCGCTGAAGACGATCATGAGCGAGGCGGCATGAGCCGGACGGGCGAGCGGGAGCGGCAGACGCGGGAGACCCGGGTGCGGGTGCGCATCGGCCTGGACGGCGCGGGCGAGGCGCGGGTGGCGACCGGGATCGGCTTCTTCGACCACATGCTCGACGCGCTGGCCCGCCACGGGATGTTCGACCTGGAGGTGGAGTGCGCGGGCGACCTGCACGTGGACGCGCACCACACCGTGGAGGACGTGGGGATCGTCCTGGGCGGCGCCTTCCTGGACGCGCTGGGCGACAAGGCCGGGATCGCGCGCTACGCCGACGCCACGGTGCCGCTGGACGAGGCGCTGGTGCGGGCGGTGGTGGACGTCTCGGGGCGGCCGTTCCTGCACTTCGCGGTGCCGCTCCCGCCCGGCCAGGCGCGCATCGGCGAGTTCGACGCCGCCCTCTCGGCCGAGTTCTGGCGCGCCTTCGCCACCGAGGCGCGGGTCACCATGCACCTGGACGGCCTGCGCGGCGACAACGCGCACCACGTGGTGGAGGCCACCTTCAAGGCCGCCGCCCGCGCGCTGGACGCCGCCACGCGCCCGGACCCGCGCCGCGAGGGCGTGGTCCCCTCGACCAAGGGCGCGCTGTGACGGCCAGGCCGAAGGTCGTGATCCTCGACTACGGCGCGGGGAACCTGCGCTCCGTCGCCAAGGCCTTCGAGCACGAGGGCGCCGGCGCGGTGCTGACGGACGACCCGGCCGTGGCGGCCGGCGCGGAGCGGCTGGTGCTTCCCGGGCAGGGGCACTTCGGGCAGTGCATGACGCGGCTGGAGGAGCGGGGGCTGGGCGACGCGGTGCGCGGGCACGTGGCCTTCGGCCGCCCGTTCCTGGGGATCTGCGTGGGGATGCAGCTCCTCTACGAGGGAAGCGAGGAGGCGCCGGGGGTGCGCGGGCTGGGGCTGCTGCCGGGGACGATCCGGCGGCTCAGGACGGACCTGCCGCTGCCGCACGTGGGGTGGAACTCGGTGGAGTTCATCCGCGGCGCCGAGGCCGACCCGCTGCTGGATGGGGTAGCCGGCCCCGAGCCGCGCTGGTTCTACCACGTGCACTCCTTCGGCGCGCTGGAGGCTGACGCGGAGCACGTCCTCGGCCGCTGCACCTACGACGACACCTTCGCCAGCATCGTGGGGCGCGACAACGTGTGGGGGATCCAGTTCCACCCCGAGAAGAGCCAGGAGGACGGGCTCCGGATCCTCAGGAACTTCGCGGGGATGTGAGGGGAGGCTGCGGATGAAGCAGAACCAAGAGATCAACGAAGCAGCAACGAAACCCGGCGATCAGGACGACGAGCAGCCGCAGGATCTGTTCACGTTCCTACAGTCCTCCCCGCTCGCCGAGGCGATCGCGGCGGGTGAGCTGGACCCGGAATGGTTCGAGCGCTCGCGGGACTCCGATCGCGAGATCGACTTCGGCTCGGTGGATTCGGATGCCTGACCGCGTCACATTCTTCAAGGGCCACGGGCTCGGCAACGACTACCTGGCGCTGGAGCCGGAGGGGCTCCCCTTCGATCTCACCCCGCCCGCCGTCCGGCTGCTCTGCGACCGGCACACGGGGGTGGGCTCCGACGGCATCCTGGCGGCCGTGGCGTCGGAGGCCGCCGACTTCGGGGTGCGCATCTTCAACCCCGACGGGAGCGAGGCCGAGAAGAGCGGCAACGGGCTGCGCATCTTCGCCGCGTACCTGCTGGACCGGCACCGCGTGCGCATCGGCCGGCCCTTCACCGTCGAGACGCCCGGCGGCGTGGTGGGGCTGCTCATCCGCGAGGAGCTGGACCGCGGGGTGCTGGACGTGGAGGCCGAGATGGGCACCGCCTCCTTCCGCAGCGTCGACGTGGGGCTCGCCGGCCCCGACCGCGAGGTGGACCACGAGCCGCTGGAGCTGGCCGCCGGCGACACCGTGGCCATCAACACCGTCTCCACGGGCAACCCGCACTGCGTGGTGTTCCAGGACGAGCTGGACGCGGAAGACCTGCGCCGGCGCGCCCCGCAGATCTCGGCGCACCCGGCGTTCGCGCGGGGCACCAACGTGCAGTTCGCCGTCCCCGCCGAGCCCGACGCGCTCGACGCCTGGGTGTGGGAGCGCGGCGCGGGCGAGACCAGCGCCTCGGGCTCCAGCGCCTGCGCCGTGGCCGCCGCGGCCGTGCGGCGCGGGCTGGTGAGCGAGCGGCGCGTGCGCGTGCGCATGCCCGGCGGCACCCTGCACGTGGAGGTGCGCGACGACTGGAGCCTGCTGCTCCGCGGCCCCGTCGAGGGCGTGTACCGCGGCGAGCTCACCGAGGGGATGCTGGACCGGCTGAAGGGGCTCTCGTTCCCGTGACCCTGGCCAAGCGCATCATCCCCTGCCTGGACGTCAAGGACGGCCGGGTGGTGAAGGGGATCCAGTTCGAGGGGCTGCGCGACGCCGGCGACCCGGTGGAGCAGGCGGTGCGCTACGACGCCGAGCGCGCCGACGAGCTGTGCTTCCTCGACATCACCGCCAGCCACGAGGGGCGCCAGGCCACCCTGGAGATGATCCGCCGCACCGCCGACTCGGTGTTCATCCCCTTCACCGTGGGCGGCGGCGTGCGCTCGGTGGGCGACTTCCTGGCCCTCCTGGGCGCCGGCGCCGACAAGGTCTCCGTCAACACGGCGGCCGTCGAGGACCCCGATCTCGTCGCCCGCGCGGCGGAGCACTTCGGCAGCCAGTGCGTCGTGGTCGCCGTCGACGCGCGGCGGGCCGCGCCGGAGCAGGCGGAGCGCACGCCGTCCGGCTTCGAGGTGTTCACCCACGGCGGGCGGCGGGGGACGGGGATCGACGCGGTGGAGTGGGCGCGGCGCGTGGAGTCGCTGGGCGCGGGCGAGATCCTGCTCACCTCGATGGACCGCGACGGCACCCGCGACGGCTACGACCTGGAGCTCACCCGCGCGGTCTCGTCGGCGGTGCGCATCCCGGTGATCGCCTCCGGGGGCGCGGGGGCGCTGGAGCACCTGGACGCCGCGCTGGCCGCCGGGGCGCACGCCGTGCTGGCCGCCTCCATCTTCCACTTCGGCGAGTTCACCCTGGCGCAGGCCCGCCGCTACCTGGCCGAGCGCGGCCACCCCGTGCGCGGGTAGGGCGCGGATCGAGGCCGGCCGGGAAAGGCCTCGCACGGAGTCGACGGAGTCAGCCGGGGAGCTCCAGCGGTTCTCCGTCGACCCGGTGAGACATGCCGTTCGGGGGCGCGGCTCCCGCCGCGTCGCCGGAGGCTGGGAGCACCGCGGTCCGATCCCTGCAAGTGGCCCTTCCGGCTCAGGTTGAGAGGGGAACCCGTTTTTCGACGAGGAGCGTTCGTGAAGCGTTCGACTGGATTCTGGCCGCGGTCGGCCGCCCTGGCGGCGGCGCTCTCGCTGGCGCTCGCCGCCTGCGGCGGCGACGGGGGGAACGAGGCGGCGGCCGCGGAGGAGAAGGGGAAGGCCGGCGCCGAGAAAGGCGACGGGAAGGCGGCGGCGCCCGCCGGGCAGCAGCAGGCGCCCCGCCGCTTCGCCTTCGGCAACAGCGCGGCCGAGGCGCGGGCGTGCATGCAGCGGCGCCAGGCGCGGCTCGACTCGGCCGCGGCGGCGCTCCAGGCCGACTCCACGGCGAAGCGGCCGGGGGCCGGGCGCAACCCGGTCTTCGCCAAGGAGCAGGGGTGGTACCCGCAGATGTCGGAGTTCCTGGACGGCTCCATCCTCCCGTGCAACCGCCTGGTGGTGTACTACGGGAACCCCAACTCCAAGCAGATGGGGGCGCTGGGCGAGTACCCGCGCGACGAGATGCTGGCCCGCCTGCGCCGCCAGGCCGACCAGTGGCGGCAGGCCGATCCGGGCACCCCGGTGATCCACGGCCTCCACCTGATCGCCGTAGTGGCGCAGGGCGCCCCGGGGCCGTCGGGACACTACCGCGCGCAGATGCGCGACACCCAGGTCGACTCCATCTACCAGATGGCCCGGTCGATCGACGGCGTCCTGTTCATCGACGTGCAGGTGGGCACCGACGACATCCGCAACATCATGCCGCGCTTCGAGAACTTCCTGAAGCGCCCGGACGTGCACTTCGCGGTGGACCCCGAGTTCTACATGCGCGGCGGCACGCCTCCCGGCCGGCGGATCGGGACCATGTACGCGGCCGACATCAACTGGGTGATGGACCAGCTCACGCGCATCGTGCGGGAGAACAACCTGCCGCCCAAGCTGCTGATCATCCACCGCTTCACGCGCAACATGGTGCCCGACGTGGAGAACGTGCGGACGCGGCCCGAGGTGCAGCTGGTGATGCACATGGACGGCTGGGGCGCGCCGTGGCTGAAGTACGACTCGTACCGCGACTACATCGTGCGGCACCCCAAGCAGTTCACGGGGTGGAAGAACTTCTACCACAACGACACCAAGAAGGGCGACCCGCTGACCACGCCCCGGGACCTGCTCCAGCTCTGGCCCGAGCCGCTGTACATCCAGTACCAGTAGTGCGAAGTGCGAAGTGCTGGAAGGATGACGGGAAGGCCGCGCTCCCCCGGGGGCGCGGCCTTCTTCGACTGTGCGGCGGTCACCGCCCGGGCGGCGCGGGCGCGGGGCGCAGTACGCCGGCCAGGCGGCCGGCGTCGCGGTAGGTGTCGCGGCCCAGGCGCAGCGCGGAGGCGGGGCGCCGGCAGGCGGCGGTGAGCAGCTCCAGCACCCCGGCCGCCGCGCCGCGGTCCGCCAGCAGCCAGGGAGACTGGCGCAGCAGCCCGGCCAGCGCCTCCGAGGCCGGGAGCGGGGAGAGCGCGGTGGGAAGATCGGCCTCGACGCGCGGGAAGAGGAGGCCGGCGAGCGGGGCGGTGCGCCGCCAGCGGCCGGGCCAGCGCTCGTGCGGGTCGATCTCGCCGCGGCGGCGTCCCGGCTCTCCCTCCTCCCACCCTTCGTCCAGGTGGAAGCGGCGCGGCCACCCCTCCACCCGCACCGCGCCCGACCCGGGGTCGCGATACAGCACCACGTGGTCGTCGGAGACGAACTCCCACCCGGCGCCGATCAGGTTCACGGCCGTGGTCGACTTCCCCGCGTGCGTGTCGCCCGCCAGCAGCAGGCACCCGCCGCCGGGCTCCACCACGGCCGCCGCGTGCACCAGCGCCCGCCCCATCCGCCCCAGCAGGAGCGCCGCGGAGAGCGTGGCCATCGAGTAGAGGTCCCAGGCGGCGGCCGCCGCGCCTTCCGTCTCCCGCGGCGCAACCAGCACCACCGAGCCGTCCTCCAGCTCGCCCCGCCCCGCGCACCCGCCGTCGCCGCGCAGCTCGAGGACTCCTCCGTCGACCCATGCGTCCACCGGGCCCAGGCGCAGCAGGGGCGGACCCTCGGGCCGGGGCGGGATGGACGCCTCGCCGCGCCGCACGCGGATCGCGGCGCCGGGCGGAGCGGGGTCGGGCGGCGATTCGTCGTAGGGGAGGAGGGGGAGCCAGCGGCGGAGGAGGGGGAGGAGGGCGGGGTCGGCCTCCAGCCGCAGGGCGTGGTCCGCCAGGAGGGAGAGGACGGCCGGACCGCTCAAGCGCGCAGCACCAGGGGGACGTGCCCGCCGGGCGAGGCCGCCAGGGCGGGGTCGCCGGGGCGCGCCACCCAGGCGTGGGCGGCGATCTCGCCCCCCTCGCCCTCGCTCTTCACCCCGATACGGAGCTGCGCGGGCACGCCGTAGCGGCGCAGCACCAGGCACTCGGCCACGCTGCGGTACAGGCAGGTGTTCCGCCACGGCGAGCCGGGAACGCGGGCCAGGAGCGCCACCGTCCGCATGGCCCCGCCCAGCGCCCCGCGCGGGACCGCGGCGTCCGCGCGCGCGGGCGCCGACGGGCGGAGCAGCGCCTGCAGCCGCCGGCCCCGCAGCCAGAAGGGGACCCGGAGCGCGGCCCAGGCCCCCACCAGCGCCGCCGCGTGCCGGCGCGTCATCCGGCGGCCGCCTCCACGATCAGCCGGCGCTGCTCCAGCTCGCCCAGGAGCGCGTCCAGGTCGGCCCCGGCGGTAGCCGCGTCCACGTCCATGTCGTGCGCCTCGGCGTACTTCAACATCTCCGACACGATCTCCTCGCGGTCCAGCCCGCGCTCCAGCCCCTTCCACACCACCGCCGCCGTGGCGTTCAGGCGGAAGTAGTCCTTGGTGTCCATGTGCAGGAGCACCGCCTCGCCGTCCAGGTGGGCGGCCAGCACCTCGTCGGGCACCGCGTAGCGCTTCTCGCTCATCCGGCGCCGTCAGTTGGGAAGGACCGCGGGCCGCTGCGCGGTGCCCGGCCCGGTCTCGATGGCGCCGCCGGCCGCGGGGTCGGCGGGGTCCAGCCAGCGCAGGCGCCCGGCCGCCACGTACACCAGCCGGCCGTCGGGCGTCCAGGCCGGCTGCACCTCGGAGCCCGCGTCGGTGGTCAGGCGCGACACCTCGCCGCTGGAGACGCGCACCATCCACACGTCGGTGCCGTTGCTCCCCGGGCGGTTCGAGGCGAAGGCGATCCGCCCGTCGGCGCTGTACGCCGGCTCCACCTCGGCCGCGGTGGAGCCCGCCACCGGGGCCGGCGTCCCCGGGATGGGGAAGTCGTACAGGTCGGCCGAGCCCGTGTTGGTGGCCACGAACACCAGCCGGTTCCCCGTGGCCGCCCACGACGGCGAGGTCTCGATCGACCCCGAGAAGCCGAAGCTCGCGGTGGCGCGCTCGGCGCCGGTGCCGTTGCCGGCCGCCGTCCACAGCTTGGTGACCCCCGAGGCGTCGTAGGCGTAGGCCAGGCGCGCCCCGTCGGGCGAGAGCGAGGGGGTGGTCTCGTTGGCCGTGGTGGTGGTGAGCCGCGTCTCGCCCCCGGTGAGCGGCATGGAGTACAGCTCCGCGTTGCCGGCGCGGTAGCTCACGAACACCACCCGGTCGCGCGCCACGGTGGGGTCCTGGTCGTCGCCCAGGTCGGTGGTGAGCCGGGTCAGGTTCTGCCCGTCCAGGTCCACGCGCCAGATGTCGCGGTTGCCCCCGTCCAGCTTGTCGAAGAATACCACCGGCGGCGCGGCCACCGTGACCGTGGTGGTCCCCACGCGGTTGGGCGCGCTGGCGTTGACGGTGAGCTGACCCGCGCGCAGCAGCCGCACCCGGCCGCCGCCCAGCAGCTCGCCGGCGTCGGCGGGCGAGAGCGTGAGCACGGCGTCGGGCACCGGCGCGCCCTCGGCGCTCGCCGTCACCGTCACCACGTAGCCGCGCTCCAGCCGGCCCTGCACCTGCAGCGAGAGCGGCCGGTCCAGGTCGGTGGGGCCGCCGCCTTCACAGCCGCCGAGCGCGAGGGCGAGCGCGACCGCCGCCGGGGCGGCGAGGGAGCGGGAGAGGAAGCGGATGGACATGGAGGCCTGCGGGGGTGCGCGATTCGAGGTCGGAGAGGGGCGGACGGTCCGGATGTCCGCCCCGCGTTGAAAGTTGGGGCCTGTCCGCACTTTGCACCAGCCCCCGGTGCGGAAGAACGCGCGCGGGGGCGGGGGCGTGACGGCGGGGTGGGACAGGTGCGAAGTGCGAAAGTGCGTGAGTGGCGTGCTCCGTGCCTCGCACCTTCAGCACCCGGCACTCAGCGCTTCGCACCGCAGTTAAAACAGCGGCGGGGGGCGCCGTGCGCCCCCCGCCGCCGGGGATACAGCCCCCGCGGACCGCTAGCGCTGCCGCATCAGCGCTTCCAGCCGCGCGATGCGGGCCTCCAGGTCGTCGATCCGCTGCGTCTTCGCCGCCAGCTCGGCCTGGGCGCGCCGCAGCTCCTCCTGGGCGGCGCGCAGCTCGGCCGTGCGGGCCTCCAGCGCCTTGATGGCCGCCAGGTTCACGCCGTCGAAGTCGCCCGAGTTGATGGTGAGCGGGTCGTCGTTCAGCGCGAACGCCGCGTGCCAGTCCTGCGCCATCGGCCCGATGTGGCGCACCTGCCGCCCCTCGGCGATGTAGTTCCAGCTCGTCACCGGCACCCCCCTGAGGCGCGCCAGGATGTCCTCGCCGTCCAGCCCCAGGAAGTTCTCCTTGCGGTTGCGGTCGGAGATCACGTTCCAGGAGCTGCCGCCGGCGTTCAGCGACACGCCCGTGGTGGTGGTGGCGTTGGTGAAGAGCCGGTACCCGCCCGCGTAGCGGGTGTTGAACTGGTTGTTGGCGCTCGCCTCCAGCGAGTCGGTGGTCGACTGGTCGGCGGCGTTGAAGGTGCCGGGGTGGCCGTTGGCGCTGGCGCGGTGCCCCAGCGCCACCGCGTAGTCGGCGTCGGCCGTCACCCGGTAGCCGATCGCCACCGCCCCCTGCCCGCCCGCGGTGTTGGTGAAGCCCATCGCCACGCAGCCGAAGCCGGTGCAGCGGTTGCTGGCGCCGGTGCTGAAGCCGGCCGTGCCGCTCACCAGGTTGCTCCCGCCGAACCCCGCGGCGTCCACCCCCGTCACCTCCACCTGGTCGCCGAAGGCGAAGGTGGCGAAGGCGCTGGCCTTGGTCTGGTTGCCGCCCGCCCACGAGTAGAAGCCCACGTTGGCGTCGTCCCAGTAGTTGCCCGCGCCGCCGTCGTCGGTGCCGCCGGCCCGGAAGGCCGCCTTGAACGGGTACCACATCATCCGGTAGCCGGCGCCCGAGGCGGGGATGATGCCGATCCCCAGCTCGCCGACGGCCACCACGCCGCCGGCCGAGTCCACGCGGAAGCGGTCGCCCGGCGGCGAGCCCGAGCGCAGGCGCAGCAGGATGTCGGACTGCGCGGACGCGGCCGCGGGCGCGAGGGCCAGCGCGGCGGCCATCGGCGCCGCCACGGCCAGCGTGCGGAGGAGCTGCCTCTTCATGGGGTTCATGGTCGTCTCTCGTCTCTCGTCGGGTTGGGAGGGCGCCCGGCGCCCCCGTGGATGCGCGTGGCTTCAGGCCGGCCTACGGAGTCTGCTGCAGCCGGAACCCGGTGTTGGTGATCCGCCCGCCCTGCACCTGGATGCGCTTGTCGACGGTCACGTTCCCGTTCATCGAGTAGGTGCCGCCGGGCGCGGCCAGGACGTTCGTGCGCGGGAACACCCCCCTCATGGTCTGGGCGACCCCGACCAGCACCAGCGACCCGGATGAGCTGGTGATGCTCGCGCTGCCGAAGACGACGGGGCCCGCGCACGGCCCGGAGTTGGTGCACACGCTGCCGCTGGCCGTCAGGTTGAACGAGCCCAGGCTGATCGAGGGGATCGTGCCGCCCGGCGTGAGGTCCTCGACCTCGATCCCGCCGATCGACTCGTTCTGGAAGAGCGCCGGGTAGGGCGTGCCCGCCACGGGAAGCGTGTCGGTCACCACCGCGGTGTCCTGCGGCTCGGGCTTCACGCTGTCGGGGAGCCAGTTGGCCCCGTTCTCCCAGTTGGCGACCCCCGCCGCGCCCGTCCAGTAGCGCCGGACGCGCGAGACGTTCATCGGCTTCTTCCCCCGGCGCCCGTCGCTGGAGAAGACGGCGATGTCGGTGGTGCCGAAGCGCAGCCCGTGCACCAGGCCGGTGCCGTTCACCTTGGCGCGGGTGGAGTCGGTGGAGAGCCAGGTGTAGGTCACCGGGTCGTCGTCGACGGTGCCCACCACCGTGCGCAGGATCGGGGTGAGCTGGCGCTCCAGCCCCGCGCGGACGTTGAAGTTGCCCTGGATCTCGACGTAGCCGTTCTCGTAGGGGACGGCGGCCGCCACGTACAGCAGGAAGCTGAAGCTGCCCACCGAGGGCGGCATGTTGAACTGCCACGTCTTGGGGGCGGAGATCTGGCCCTGCGTCAGCACCGTGCTGTACTTGTAGAACGGCTGGCCGGTGGCGGTGAAGTTGTCGGTGCCGTCGCCCACCACCGTGATGGTCCCGGTGCCGCTGGTGACCGTGGGGCCCTGGTGGAAGAACACCCGCACCCCGTTGGCGTCGGGCGCCAGCGCCGCCGTGGTGTCGGCGGTGCCCAGCGGCTGCGGGATCAGGTTCTGCACCGTGACGTCGAAGGTGAACGCCTGGGTGGGAGAGTCGTAGTTGACGTTGCTCGAGGTGAGCTTCACGAAGACGCCCTGCCCCCCCACGATCAGGTACCTCGGCGCCTTGTCGCCCTGCGGCGCGGCCGGGTCGCACGAGACCGTCTTCGCCCGCACGTCGGCCCTGCACTGGACCACCTGGATCAGCGAGGGGTCCTTGGGCGGGGCCACCGGGCCGCCCGGTCCTCCGGGGGGCGTGGGCCCCACCGGGTCCGACCGGTCGGTGCACGCCGCGGCCAGGATCGCGAGACCCGCCAGCCCCGCGACCGCGGCGGAGGTACGGACGGGGTACCGCCTGAGTAGTTGCATGGTGAGACCTCGGGTCAAACGGGTTGCGCGCTCTTGCGGTACGTGAGCGTCACGAGGCTTCGCGGCGCCTCCGGCCCACGGGGCTCGGCGGCGGCGTGCCACGGGCTGTCGGGGTACTGCCCCATCCACTGCATCTTCCCCAGCGCCCGCGCGCAGCGGATGCAGGGGAACGCCTCCAGCTCGCCTGCCGCGGGCCGCGGGGCCGAGGCGAGCCGCTGGGCGTCGAGGCGGGCCACGTAGCGCGGCCACGCCTCCAGGAAGGGGACCTCGTTGAGGTCCGCCACCACGTCGTGCTCGTTGTCGCCGTACTCCGAGAGCTGGCAGCAGAGCGAGAGCCGCCCCCGGGCGTCGACGTAGACGCGCTTCGCGGCGAAGGTGTCGCAGAGCGGCTCGGCCTCGTCGAAGGGCGCCCCGTAGTCCAGGAACACCCCCGCGCGCCGCCCCTCGCGGCCGAGCGCCAGGATCTCGTCACGGGCCGCGTACCACTCCCGGGGCGCCAGGTCGCTGTCGCGCGCGGCGCTGCCGGGGACCGGCTGGGCCAGCGCGAAGTGCAGGCTGACGCCCAGCGCCTCGGCCAGGTCGGCCGCCTGGCGCAGCTGGTGCCGGTCGCGCCGGTCCACCACGAAGCCCAGCGAGGTGGGGATCCGGCGGCTGGTGAGCAGCGCCACCGCCAGGAGCACCCGGCGGAAGCTGCCCCGGCCGCGCTCGGCGTCGTGCACGGCCTCGTCGGCGCCCGAGAGCGACACCCGCACCGCGGCGGGGGGGTGCCGGTCGAGCCCCGGCATCAGCCGGCGCATGTGCCAGCCGTTGGTCACGAAGCGGTACGACACCCCGCGCTCGTGCAGCGCGGCGACGATGCGGTCCCACTGGGGGTGGATGGTGGGCTCGCCCCCGGTCATGCTCACCGCCACCTCGCCGAAGAGCACCTTCGCCTGGTCGACCGTGGCGGTGATCAGGTCGGGGTCCAGGTTGCGCACGGTGGTCACGTCGTCCCGGATGCAGTGGGGACAACGCAGGTTGCAGTGCTCGGTGATGGCGAGACCCAGGAGCATGGGGCGCCCGGCGCGTCAGATGATCACGGTGCTGCCGCCCCCGCCGGGGCCGCCGCCGCCGGGGATGCCGGGGCCGGTCTGGAGCGTGAGCTCGGTCAGGCGCGGCAGGTCGGCCACCTCGGGGCGCACCCATGCGCGGCGGCTCGGGCGCGGAGCGCGGGGCGCGGACGCGGATGGATCAAGGGCCATTGCGGGGTTCCTCCGGATGGGGAGTCGGGACGGTTTGCGACGGGCGCTGACCACGCGGCCCCGTCCTGGGGGATCTCTTCGGCTGGGTTCGGGCGGGCCGCGGGCGAGGCCCAAGCGGACGCCTCGGCGAGAGGTCCGGGAAACGCGCAGGGCGCGGGGAAAACGTCATCCTCACGCCGGTGTGCGGCGTGCCGGGACTGCGGTTGGCGTGGGGATGCGCAGCTCGTCCGCCGGGCGTACTCGGGTGGGGAACCCCGCACCGCCCGCCTCTGCGCGAAGGAGGATGATAACGACCGCAAGCCTTAGACGCAACTGCTACATCGGCTTCGCGCGAAACACTTGCGGCCGGCCTCGCCGGACTGTTACGAAAGGAGCCTGGGCCGCCCCTTTGGGAAACAGCCGCGGCCCCACCCGCGCGTCCGGGCGGCCGGGATGCGGGTCGGGCGGGACCGGCGCCGCCGTGGGGAGCGCGGACCGTTCAGAAGATCACGGTGCTGCCGCCCCCGCCCGGGCCGCCGCCGCCGGAGACGCCGCCGTCGGGGGACGCGAGCGTGAGCTCGGTCAGGCGCGGCAGGTCGGCCACCACGGGGCGCACCCATGCGCGGCGGCTCGGGCGCGGGGCGCGGGGCACGGACGCGGATGGATCGAGGGCCATTGCAGGTTCCTCCGGATAGGGAGTCGGGACGGCTGCGGCGGGCGCCGACCGTCCCCTGGGGTCTCTTCGGCTGGGTTCGGGCGGGCCGCGGACACGGAAAACGTCCCGGCGAGGGTTCCCGGGAGACGTGGGCGCGAGAAATGGCGTGATTTTCACGTCGGCGGGAGGATGATAACGACGGCGAGCTTCAGAAACAACCGCTACACCGGCTCGCGAGGATGAAATCCTTCTGCACGATCGATTGCGGAGCATCGTCCTGGTCCCGAACGGATCGGAGTCACACGGAGACACAGGGGACCGAAAGGGGTTCTCCGTGTCTCCGGTGAGACTTTTCAGGGCCTGTACCTGAACGATCCTCTGCTCCTCCGCGCGAGCTCGCGATGCGTCGAAATCAGGGCTTCGGACCCCAGGCGATCCCGTGCGGGCGCTCGCGGAGGAGTGGCGGGCGGTCACGCGGCGCGGTGGTGGGATGGCGTCCTTCCGTTTTCACGTGAATCCCCGAACCTCGTCGGTTCATCACACGAGTCGACGGAAGCGGCGGAGACGGAGAAACAGGTTGCTCCGTCGACCCCGTGGAAGAGATCCGCTTCCAGGCTGGTCCGGTCTTCAGCCGGATTCGGTGCATGTGGACGAAGTATCGCGTATGATGGCCTATCCCGAGAGTCGCCCGTCTCCCCCCCGCGCGGAGGTCGCGCCGATGCGTCCACGAACGTCCCGCCTCGCCCTGCTCGCGCTCCTCGCCGCCGCGGCGGGGTGCGAGAAGATCCCCACCGACCCGCCCGCCCTCGCCCCGCCGGCCGCGCCCCGGCGCGCGGTGGAGCCGTACGCGGGGAAGATCCGCATCGGCATCGTGCCCGCCGCGTCGTCGGTGAAGATCGGCGCCACGGTGGGCTACGACGTCCGCGAGAAGGGGTCGAACGCGTACCTCGTCTCCGGGGTGGCGAACGAGCAGGTGACCGTCACCTGGAACCTCTCGGTGGCCGTGGCCACCAACAGCCGCCGCCTGCAGGTGGTCTGCACCGCCAGCGCCGCCGACCGCGACCAGCGCGTGCTGGCGGGGACCAACGCGGGCTTCCCCTCGGCGTGGGAGTACGTGTCGACGGCGAGCTGCTGGCGTGTGTACATCGGCGAGCGGCCGCTCCCCATCGACACCACCGCCGAGCGCATCTACAAGGAGAACGTGATCGCCGCCGGGCTGGCGACCTCGGCGGCGCTCTGGAAGACGGTGAACGCCACGGTCAACGAGCCGCGCTACGTCACCACCAAGACCAGCACCGGCACGTCCGCCAGCTCGCGCAACCCGCCGCGCGTCACGGTGGCGTCCACGGCGCGCGTGCTGATCGGCGGGACCACGCAGTACCGCGGCGTCGCCGAGGTGACGCGCAACGCGGCGGGGACGCTGGCCGGCGTCAACGAGGTGCCGATGGAGGAGTACCTGTACGGCGTGGTGCCGCGCGAGCTGGGGCCGTCGCAGTACCCGGAGGCCGAGGCGCAGAAGGCGCAGGCGGTGGCGGCGCGGACGTACGCGCTGTCGAACCTGGGCAAGCACTGGAACAACGGCTACGACCTGCTGGCCACCGTGCAGGACCAGGTGTACGGCGGCGCGGCGGCCGAGCACTCCGTGTCCACGGCGGCCGTGAACGCCACGGCGGGGATCGCGGCCACCTACAACGGCAGCCTGATCAACGCGCTCTTCTACGCCACCAGCGGCGGCAAGACGTCCAACGTCGAGGACGTCTTCACCGGCACGGACGCGTACCTGCGCACCGTGTGGGACGCGCCGGCCGGGCAGGAGCTGCCCTCCGTCACGGCGCTGCTGAACGACCTGCGCAACCCCACCTGGACGGGCGCGTACGCGTCGTGGCACACGTACCACCGGTGGAACTACACGTGGACGATGGCGCAGATGAGCTGCGTGATCGGCGACTTCGCCAACAAGCCGGTGGGGAACGTGACGGCGATCAACATCCTCTCCCGCTCGGCGACGTCGGGGCGGGTGACGCAGATCGAGTTCGTCACCGACGCCGGCACCTTCACCGAGACGGGCACGGCGATCCGCTCGGCGATGCAGTACATCAACGCGTCGGGCGTGCCGACGCTGCTCCCCAGCACGCTCTTCGTCATCGACCGCCTGACCAACAGCTCCGGCCAGCTGACGGGGTACCGGGTGTACGGCGGCGGCAACGGCCACGGCGCCGGCATGGCGCAGACGGGCGCGGTGGGGATGGCGCGCGCCGGCCACACCTATCAGCAGATCCTGCAGAAGTACTACACGGGGATCGTGCTGCAGACGAAGGCGGGCACGCGCCGCGACGGCGTCTCGCCCAACCCGCCCACCGTCACCGATCCCTACGACTGCACCTCGGCGTAGGGCCCCCGTGCCCCCGGCCCCCTCTCTCCGATCCCGCGGGAGAGGGGGCTGACGCCGGCTCTGGAAAAAGGCTTGTTCACCGCTCTTTTGTGCGAAGTGCGAAGCGCGGCGGTCGTCGCGCACCTGGAACCGACCGGTATCACACAGAGACACAGAGGACACGGAGGGCACGGACAACTTCGTCCGCTGTTCCTCCGTGTCCTCTGTGCCCTCGGTGTGAGTCCAGGGTTCGACTCGATTTCACACGGACCCGACACGGGGGGCTTGGCAAAGCGCACGGAGTGGACGTATCTTCCCCGGGCCACGCTCCCTCGGCGCCCTCGTGCGCGCCGTGAACCAGGCCGCGCCCCGCGGGTAAGGGGCCCGTCCATCCCGAACTCCTTCCGCTCACGCCGTGACCCTCGAAGCCGCGCCCGCGCCCCCGAGCGACCGCCTGGAAGAGGCCCGCGAGGTACTCCGCCGCTGGTGGAGGTACCCCGACTTCCGCCCCGGGCAGGACCAGGCGATCCGCAACGTCCTCTCCGGCGGCGACAGCCTCACCGTGATGCCCACCGGCGGGGGGAAGAGCCTCTGCTACCAGGTGCCGGCGATGATGCTCCCCGGGGTGACGCTGGTCGTCTCCCCGCTCATTTCATTGATGAAGGACCAGGTCGACACGCTCGAGGCGGTGGGGCTGCCGGCCACCTTCCTCAACTCCTCGCTCCCCGGGTCCGAGATGTCGGCGCGGCTGGAGGCGGCCGAGCGCGGGGCGTTCAAGCTGGTGTACGTGGCCCCCGAGCGCTTCGACTCCGAGGGCTTCCAGCGGCGCCTGGCCGCGCTCGACGTGTCGCTCCTGGCGGTGGACGAGGCGCACTGCGTGTCGGAGTGGGGGCACGACTTCCGCCCCTCGTACCTGCGCCTGGGCCAGGTGCGCAGGCTCCTGCGCGACCCGCCGGTGGCCGCGCTCACCGCCACCGCCACCGAGGAGGTGCGCCGCGACATCGTCCGCCAGCTGTCCTTACGCTCCCCGCGCGTGCTGGTGACGGGGTTCGACCGGCGCAACCTGGTGTGGCACGTCCTCAGGGCCAAGAACGACTCGGAGAAGGACCGCATCCTCCTCAAGCTGCTCAAGGGGCGCGAGGGGAGCGCCGTGGTCTACGCGTCGACGCGCAAGAACGTGGACGCGCTCACCATGCTGCTGGCCGGCGCCGGCGTCCCGGCGGTGGGCTACCACGCGGGGCTCCCCGACCGCGACCGCAAGCGCATCCAGGACCGCTTCATGAGCGGCGAGGCGCCCGTGGTGGTGGCCACCAACGCCTTCGGGATGGGGATCGACAAGAGCGACGTGCGGATCGTGGTCCACTACAACATGCCCGGCAACCTGGAGGCGTACTACCAGGAGGCCGGCCGCGCCGGGCGCGACGGCGGGCCCTCGGACTGCGTGCTGCTGCACTCCTACAGCGACCGCTTCACCCACGAGTTCTTCATCAACGCGGCCAACCCGCCCCGGAAGGCGGTGGAGGAGGTGCTGCAGGCGCTGCGCCGCGGGTGCGGCCCCGACGGCGTCTACACCCTCCCGGTCGACGCGCTGGGGCGCTCGCTGGAGCACGTGGAGAACGACCGGCAGGCGGCCTCGGCGGTGCGGGTGCTGGAGCAGTTCGGGGTGGTGAAGCAGTCGCGCCCGGGGAGCCCCGCCGTGCGGCTGCGGCTGGTCGCCACGCCGAAGCGGATCTCCGAGGAGCTGGGCGGGCGCGAGGCGGAGCTCCTCTTCCTGCGCGCGCTCTGGAAGGCGGGCGGCGGCGAGGGCGTCTACAAGGGCGCCGAGCTGGAGTGGCGGCTCCTGGCGCGCGCCGCCGGCGGCGACCGGGGGCGGGCGGCGGAGCTGCTCGACCGGCTGCAGGACGGCGGCTTCCTGGAGTGGCGCCCCTCCAGCGGCGAGGGCGTGTGGGTGCTGGACCGCGAGACGCCCCTCCCGCGCCTGCCGGTCGACTGGCGCTCGCTGGACGAGAAGAGGAAGCGCGACCTGCGCAAGCTGGACAAGATGCAGATCTACGCCTACACGAAGGACTGCCGGCGCGGCTTCGTGCTGGAGTACTTCGGCGACGCGGCGGCGATGAAGCACTGCGGGGCGTGCGACAACTGCCTGCGCGAGGAGGAGGGGATCGCCGCGCGCTTCGGCATCCGCCTGGGCGAGGGCGGCGAGCCGAAGAAGAAGGGGCGGATGCCGCTGGAGGAGCGGCGGGAGCGCCGGGCGGAGCGGCGCCAGGAGGCGGCGCGCTGGGACGGCGCGGCGCCCCCCGCGTACGGCCTGCGCGAGCGGCTGCGGGGCCTCCGGATGGACCTGGCGCGCAAGCACGGGATCCCCCCCTTCGCCGTCTTCTCCGACGCGGTGATGCGCGAGATCGTGGAGCGCGCTCCCACCACGCCCGAGGCGCTGCTGGCCGTCCCCGGCGTGCACCCGAAGCTGCTGGAGCGCTTCGGCTCACCGCTGCTGGAGCTGCTCCAGAGGGAGGCGGGCGGGGGAGAGTCCTGCCCCGTCGCGGTCCCCGGCGTCGACGTCCTCCACGCGGCGGACCCGGGCCGCCGCCCCGCCGCCCGCGCGCCGGAGCCGGCGGACGAGGCGGCCGGGCCCACGCCGGAGCAGTCGGCGCTGTACCGGCGGCTCAAGGCGCTGCGCAACGAGCTGGCGCGCGAGGCCGGCCTTCCCGCCTACTGCATCTTCGCCGACAAGACGCTGGTGGAGCTGGCCAAGCGCCGCCCCCGGAGCCCCGCCGAGATGCGGCAGGTGAGCGGCGTGGGCGCCGCCAAGCTGGAGAAGTACGGCGAGGCGTTCCTGGCCGCGCTGCGGGAGGGGGCGTGAGGCGCGTGCCTGTGGGCCCGCTCCTGTCGGTCTCCCGCTCCCAGAGCAACGGCGGGGGAGTTCGTGGCGTGAAGGTGTCTTAGCGGGTTCGCCGAGCCTGCCACGTGAGCCCGCCCTTGGTTCCGGCGCCGGTGTCGCTGCAGAGTCTGCTGGTGCCCGTCGAAGGGATGACGGACATCGAACTGATAGCGCTTGGCAGGCGTCTTTACGAGAGTCACTGCGTGAGGCCCGCACGGGCAGGCGCCGTTCTGACCCACGATGGAGCGCCCGTCTTCATCTATCCTGACGACTTCGACCATGCCTTCTTCACGGCGGCTACACGGTCACGTCGCGGAATTGCCAAAGACGTGGTTGATCCGGAGCGGATCGCCCGCGCACGGTGGATTGCGCCCATTGTCGGGGGCCTGGTGCCGGGCACGAAGTGCTATCGCGTCTGCGAGTGGGGCAGCTTCCGGAAACCGCCTCCGGAGAAGCGGCTCTATGTGGTACGGGACGAGAGGTATGTAATCTGGCTGCTGCCGCGAGGCCGTGGGGGGTTCCGGTTCAAAACGGCGTACGTAACCGGCCACGGAGATATTGAGCGATACATCGCGCGTCAGCGGCTGATCTGGGAACGCCGACGTGAGGAGTCACCGTAGAGGCACAAACGATGATGCCCCGCCGACACAAGGCCGACGGGGCATCATTGTGCCCCGTGATTGTAAACTTGGCTCACGAGGCGAGGCCGGGCCCGCCGTCCGAAAGCACGGGCTGATGCCACGGACAAGCCGTGACATGGCTGTAAATCTAGCAGCCTGGCCCGCGCAGGTCAATCAGGGGCGCCTCGGCACACTGCCCCAGCGAGTTGCACTCCAGGGCACGGCTCTCTCGGTGTCGTATCACACGATGCGCCAGATCTCGCGGTGGCCCTCCTCCACCAGCTCCATGTAGCCCTCCAGCGCGCGGCGGACCTCGGGGCGCGAGGAGTAGCTCCGCATGTGGCGGTCGAACTGCCCGACGTCGTCGATCTCCGCCTGGAGGACCACGGTCCAATAGGTGGCCACGTAGTCGACCAGCACCCGGCAGTTGCGGAAGCCGTCCTCCGCCTCCATCGACGGCACCGTCTCCTTGAAGCGCCGGGCCAGCTCCCCCGCCTTCCCCGGCTTGCAGCGGAACACGTCGCGGATCAGGTACATGGCGGCCTCTCCGGGTGCGGGGTACGGGGGATCGGGGCGGCTGAAGCCGCGGCAGCAACTGCGCAAAGCCCGCCTTCGCGGGCTCCTTCGGCGCGGACGCGGGTCTGCGCGGGAGGGCTGACCTGGGGGCACGAAGCGAGGGCGCAGCTCGCCAGTCCGCGCAGGCGGACTTTGTGCCGTTCCAGCGGGCGATTTATGCTGATTGACGATCTGCTTCGGTATTCGCGATCGAAGTTCCCGTAGGGGCGAGGCATGCCTCGCCCGGATGGCCGAAGGCCATCACGCGGCGACATGCCCGGCCCGCTTCGACGAGCTTTGGTGTTGCGAGAGGCAG